>SLDI01000462.1:0-21561 GCA_007125385.1 Phycisphaeraceae bacterium
CCGTGCCACCGTCCCAGACGCGCAGCGTCTGTCCGACCGTGGTCAGGGCCTGGTCTTCGACATGGATTGTGCCCGCGCCGCCGGCCGCCGCAGCCGCGCCGCCGACGTCGAGCGATTCGAGGATCTCCAGATGCGAGCGGATGAACACAGGCTCGCCCCCGGGGCCGGTCGACTCCCGCCCGCCGGTGACGGTGACCGCGCCCGTGGCGTCGGGTTCGGCTGCAATGGCGGCGTCGACCGCAAATTTCCGGCCGCCCGCCTCGATCGTGAGCTGGCCCTGACCCGCCCGGGCGATGGTGGCGAGGCCGTGACTGGCCCACTCGCCGGCCGCGACCGTCGCGGTGCCGGTGGCGCTTTCATCGCGGCCGATCACGGCCGAGGCGTTGCTGACCAGGGCATCGTCGACGACGCACAGGTCGGCCGTTCCCTCGGCGCCGACCTCGATCGGTCCGGTGATCTGCCACTGCGCGTGGTCCCGGACCATGACCGAGCCCTGCGCCGGGTTGTCAGCCGGCTCGCGGCGCTCCGATCCGCCGGCGATGCGCCCGAGCGTGCTGGTGAGGGTGGCTCGTTGGTCGATGATCAGCGTGCCTTCGCTGCCGCCGTCCCGGCCGACGGTCAGCACGGCGCTGTTCCAGGCGGTGTCGGCGCCGTCGAGCCGCGCCTCGCCCTGGGCGGCGTCGCGCCGGCCGATCACAGATTCGCCGCTGTCGACGCCGGCGCCGTCGGCGAGGACAAGCTCGCCCGGGCCGGCCTCGCCGACGATCAGCGGGCCGGTGGACAGGCTCGAGCCGGTATCGGTGATCTCGATTCGGGGCAAGGCGTCCGGTGCGTGGCCGATCGCCGCCTGCGTCACGTTCACGCCGCCGCCGCCCGAGATCTCGGCTGTGGCAGCGTCACCAAAGCCGACGCTCAAGCCCTCGCCATCGCTCGGGGCGTCTGTCGCGATGGCGATCATGCCATCGGTCTGAGTGATCTGCCCGCCGACGACGTCAAGGCCGGGGGCGCGGAGCGAGCCGCCGGTCTGATCCACGGAGCCATTTGCCGCCACGTGCAGCGTGTCGGCCAGGTCGGCCCGCCCGCCTGTGGCGACTTCGAGTGTGCCGCTACCGGCGGCGCCACCGCTGCCCCCGACGTGGACCGCGCCACTGCTGGCCCATCGAGCCCCACCGGTGGCCACGCGCAAGGTTCCATCCGCCTCGGGCGAGGTGCCTATCCAGGTGGTGCCGCTGGCGAGCGTGGCGCCCCCGCGGACATTGACGGTGCCCTTGCCCTCCTCTGCGACGCGCAGCCACCCCGCGCCCTGGATCGTCCACTCGGAGCCCGGGCCGACGAGCTCGACCGTGCCCGTGGCGTCGGCGCCTGAGCCGACGATGCCCATGCCAGTGAGAGCCCGGCCGCCGTCCTCGATGAGCATCGTGGCGGTGCCGTCGTCGCCGACCCAGAGGTTACCGGCGGCCAGCAGCTCGGCGGGCCGGGGCTGGCCGTCGGAGTCGGTGGCCTGGCCGCGAACGATCAGCTCGCCCGTGCCACCGACGGACTGGCCGAGGCGCACGGCATCGGCCACCGTGGCGCTGCCGCCGGCCTCGATGCGCAGGGTGCCCTGGCCGGCAGCGCCGATGGTCAGGGTGGCGTCGGTCTGCCAGGTGGATGGGCTGGCAAGGCCACTTTCGCCGACCACGCGGACGTGGCCCTGACCACCAGCCTGGAAGCCGATGACCGCGTGGTGATTGGTGACGTCGGCGCCGGTGAGCACCTCCAGTTCGCCGACCGCGTCGGAGCCGTGGCCGACCCAGAGCCGGCCGGTGTTGGTCCAGTCGGCGTCGCTGCCGATGACGCGCACCTCGCCGAAGGCTTCATCGCGCCCGATGCTTCCGCTGGTCGTCTCAGCCTGGCCGTTGCTGATCAGGACGCTGCCGGCGCCGTCGGCGGCGCCGACGTGCAGGCCGTTGCCGCCCGTCAGGCCGGTATCGGAGATGGAGACCGAGCCGAGCTGCTCATCCAATCGGGCGGCGTCGATGGTCAGGCTCTCGGCCCACAGATGACCGCCCGGATGGAGCGTCAGGCGCGCGTTATTCCGCAGTTCGGCCTCGCCACGCGCGACCAGCACGCCGCCATCGGCGATCTGCACGTCGGCCAGGCCAACCGTGTCGGCGACGTGGACATCCTCGGCGGTGATCCGCGCGCCGCCGTCGATCAGCACCTCGCCGCCGCCCCAGACGCGCAGATCCCCGTCCGCGATGACACGGGCGTCATCTTCCACGACCAACTCGCCGCTGCCGCCGGCGTTCTGTGTGGTTCCGCCGACGACCAGCGCCCCGTCAAGCCGCCAGCGGGTGTCCGCGTCGGCCAGTTCCACGCTGCCGATGGCACCGGCTTCGGCGGCAATGCGCGCCTCCGCGCGTGTGTCCACGAGGGCCCCCTCCGTGACGATCAACGTCCCGGCGCCCTGCTCGGCCACCGTCAGCGTCGTCTCGGTGCGCCAGAACGAGGGTCGGCCGAATGCCGCCGCCCCGCCTTCCACGGTGACGCTCCCCACGGCCCCGGAGCGACGGCCGATCGTGCCCCGCTCGCTGATGACGAAGCTGCCGTCGGTCAGCTCCATTGCGCCGGCGCCATCTTCCCCGACGTGCAGCGCCTGGCCGACCCGGAGCTCGGCCGGCTCGCCCTCCCGGGCGCGCAGGCGCAGGTGAGCGTCGGCCCAGCTCTGGTCGGCGATGCTGACGGCCTCGACCACGTCGAGCCGGCCGCCGCGCAGATCGAGCCTGCCCAGGCGCGTGGCCACGCTGCGAGCCTCCTGCGGGCGGTCGATGTAGAGATCGTGTTCGAGGCGGGCGTGGACGTCCGCGGTCGGCGGCAGGCCGCGGTGCCAGTTGGCGCCGTTGCCCCAGCGGTTATGCCGCCAGTTGGCATCGGGCCAGCGGACACGCGACCAGGTCAGGTCGGGAAAGTCGAACACCAGGCCCAGGTCCTCGAACATGCCCAGCTCATAATCGAACAGCCCGTGCTGGGAGGGCGTGCGGCTGCCATAGGTCATGAGCCCACCAAACTCGACGGGATGGGCGATGTTGGCGTGATTTCCACTGGGGTTCTGGATCTCGTTGTCGGGGTCGACGATGCGGGGGAAGTCGGTGTAGCGGCCAACGGCGTTGGACCCGACCCATTCGAGCGTCGACAGGTCCAGGTCCACGTCCGAGCCGGGGACCGGCGGCTGGTTGTCCGCGTCGCGCAGGAACAGGTCGTAGTGGTAGAGCTTGCGGGAGAAGGGCGGCACGGCCCGTCGAATCCCCCACGTGTCGTCGCCGCGGAAGGAGCTGGTCATGCCCATCAGGTGCCCGATCTCGTGCAGCGTGGTGGTGACCATGTCCCGCCGCTGCTCCGGCGTGTCGCCGTCGAGGCCGGTGTACCAGCTCGGCTCCGTGCCGAAGCCGATGGTGCCCAGGCTTTGCGAGGATCCGGTGTCGTAGCCGATCTGGCCATCGGTCTGCCACGCGTCCAGATCGCTGATGTAGCTTCGGTCGGCTCGGGCCCAGGCGCTGCTGTGGTCGGGGTCCCAGACCACGTCCACCTGGAAGGTCGGCTGGCCGCCCGTCGGCGCCAGCCACTGGGCCCAGAGCGACGCGGCCTCCTCCACCGCCGCGCGGTGGGCGCTGGTGAATGCGCCCTCGCTCTCGTCAAAGTCGAGATCGAAGCTCACCGAAGACGAGACGGGCGGCGGCGGCCCCAGCCAGATCAGCCCGCCAACAAGCACAAGGCCCGCGGCCTCGGCTCCTGGACGCGTCCGAGGGGCATGCGCTCGAGCAGCGCTCTTTGGCATGGTACCGGCTCCTTTCGGAAACGAGCCCACGCATTGTCTTAACGGCAGAAGGCAAACCCGCATTCGCCCGGACCAGGTCAAGGTGATCGGCGTTTGGCGCATCGTTGTCGGCCGAAGGGCACCTGTTAGCGCACCGGCTCGGCCTTGTGCGTGATGAGCGAAAAGATCAGTCGCTCCAGCCGCTGACCGGCGTCGTTGACGGCGTCGGGATGGCTGAACTGGTAACCGCTGCTGGCGGTGTGGTCGGTATCGGTGAAGCCCAGGCGACGGAGCTGCGTCCCGTCGTCGATCCAGGCGCTTTGGCCGAAAGCCTGCACACCAAAATAGCGCCAGGAGAAGCCGAGGACCTGGCCGGTGTCGTTGATGGCCTGGACGTGGCTCCAACGGTGATCGTCGTCGCGCGTGTGGTCGCCATCGGTAAAGCCGATGCGGTGAAGATCGGCCCCGTCGTGAAGCCAGTTGGACCGGCCGCGCTGCGTTGAGCCGTCGTAGCGATAGGAGAAGCCGGCGACGTAGCCGGCGGGGCTGGCCTCGATGAAGCCGCTTTGCTGCCAGCCGTCGCCGCGCGTGTGTTCGGTGTCGGTGAAGCCGAGCGTGACGATGTCGTCGTAGCTCGGCGGGCCGGCGACGGCGGGTAACGCCAGGGCCAGCGCGGCGAGGCTCGCCACGGCAAGCCTGGGCCAGCGAGAGGGTCGGTGAAAGTGTGGCATCGATACCCTCCGCGGCAAGACCCGCGAACCGGCCGGACGGCTCGCTTCGATTCCCCGAGTGTGCCCGATCCGGCGACGGTGTGTCAAGGAAAATCGGCTGTCGGTGCATCACCCGCCGCTGGTGAAGCTGGGCAAGCCACGATGCCGGGTCAGCGGAAAGACCCTGGGCGTGGGTGGAAGGCGTGCCAGCCTCGCCGCCGCCAGTTCTTCGGGGCTCGCACCACCTGTTCGACGCCTGTTGATCAGCATGTTCCGCTGCCGCGGGGCCGTATCCTCATGGCCTTGAGCACGCCTTATCCCCGTGTGCTCCGACGGCACGCTCACCATCGACGGCGGCGTGCTCCAGATGAACACGCACGAGCGAGTCACCTTCGACCCGGTGTCCTGGCAGGTCGGCCGCCAGGGCGTCGTCAACCTCATCAATCCCGGCTGGAGCCCGCGCCTCGACCCGGGGCCGGGTCCCGGTGGCGGGGTGCGCGGTTGGAATCTAATGCTTGTGGGAATCAGTATTTGTCACCCCGAGACCATTGGCGATGGATCGGTCACTGACGGATCGGCGTCGCGAGAGTCGACTCGCTTGTCCACTACGAACTGCGAATGTTTTCCGCAGCGCGAACATTTCCTCTTGTTGGGTTTGCCGCCGCGAACGTAAAATTGCGTTGACCGGTCGCACCCGACCGCGCGGCCGACGCCGGCCCGCTTCCGGCAGCCCTGCTGGTCGCCCATATGGGCGGCGATCGCGTCCAGCGATGACCCGTGCGCCCCGCCTTGCAAAGGGTGTGCGCATGTCGGCGTTGATATCCGGTGAGAAGCCGGGGGCCATTGTCGTGCCGCTTTCGGTCTGTTGGCCTGGCCTTGTCGGAGGCCTGAGAGAAGACGTCGGATCGATTTATCTGCATTGCATCGGTGAACGCGGCCCGGCCGCAAGGAGGTCTGCCTGTCATTGAGACCAGGTCCGGGGTCGTGATCCAACAGGTCGGGTTGGCTGGAGCCCAACGATGTGCACGCAGCACGCCGCCTTACAAGCGAACGACGCGGATCCAGCGGACGCTCTGGACAGGGAGCTTTCGCGCAGCCAGTTGGCGAGCTGGAACTTGACACGGCTCGCCCAGTACGAGTCGACCGTTCTGCTCACCGGTGAGTCAGGCACAGGAAAGGAGGTCACCGCACGGCAGATTCATCGGCTGAGTCGGCGTCGCCACAAACCGTTCATGGCGGTGGATTGTGCGGCGATGCCGGATGAGCTGCTCGAGTCCGAGCTGTTCGGGCACGTCAAAGGCGCCTTCACCGGCGCCGACCGGGCATCGGAGGGCTTCTTCCGCGCGGCCGACGGGGGCACGCTGCTGCTGGACGAGGTGGGCGAGTTGAGCGCGCGTGGCCAGGCGAAACTCCTGCGAACGCTTCAGGAGCGTGTCGTCGTGCCGGTGGGCAGCCACGAGGTTGTGCCGGTGGACGTGCGTCTGATCGCGGCGACGCATCGCGACCTGTGGGCGATGGTGCGGGAGAAGGCGTTTCGCGAGGATCTGTACTACCGGCTGGACGTGGTGCACCTGCACCTGCCGCCGTTGCGTGAGACGCCCGGAGCGATCGTGTCGCTGGTGGGGACGTTGCTGCGCGACATCGCCATGCTTCACGGCGAGCCGGTCAAGTGTTTGAGCGACGAGGCGTGGGCGCGGGTTCGGGCCTACGCCTGGCCGGGCAATGTTCGCGAGCTGGCCAACGCGCTGGAGCACGGCTGCGTCCTGGCCGAGGCCGGGACGATCGAAGCCGCCCACCTGCCGCCGCGCGTCCGTGCCGCGGGGTCTGTCGCCGATGGCACGGCGGGCCCCAAGGTGACCAGGCTCGCCGACGCCGAGCGCGTCCTGATCCGCGAGGCGCTCAAGTCCAGCGGCGGTGACAAAGGCGAGGCCGCCCGTTGGCTGGGCATCTCGCGATCTCAACTCTACCGCCGGCTGCGCCGGCACGGGACCGACATCGGCTAGCACCATCCGAAGCCCGCCGGAGCTGGGGCGTCACGGCTTGTCCATGACGCGGCAAGTCGTCACGCGCGCCGGCGCCGCCGGGTCATGTGACAGCGCCCATGGATCGCGGTGCGCTCAATTGTGCGAAAGGCGCTCGATTTCGCGACGGGGTGGGGAACGCGAGAGCTGGACATCTGTTGTGAGTCTGCGGCGCTGAGGCCGCGCCCGGAATTGCGACACGCACCGCGATGCGACGTGTCCGTGGTCGATCCTGGCAATTCCTGATCCGTCAAGGACTAGCGCTCGACCTCGGACACGATGTCCCCATTGGCATCGCGTTCGCATCTGCGTGTGGCGATGAGCGCCACCCACGAACATTCCTTCCATCGGCCGACCGGTCTGATCGTGGCCTTCGAGCCCCGGGTGAACGGGCCGTTGCGTCGACTGGCGCAGAGGTCGCGCTGGACTTGCCTGATTCAGCCGCCAGCAAAGCAGGTGCTCAGCCGGATTCGTGAGGGGACGCGGCTGGTGGTGATCCAGGTGACGCGGGGCGGTCGCTGGGAGCGCGCCGTGGGGTTGATCGAAACGCTGCACGGTTATTGGGTGCCGTGTGCCGTCGTGGGCGCACTCACGGGCGGCGGCATGGAGTTGGAGCGGCGGGTCCGCCAGGCCGGCGCCACCTGCCTCGTCGGGCCTCCGGTTCGCGAGCCCGCCCTTGGCCGCGCCATCGACGCGCTGTCGGGGGTGGGCAGGTGGCATCCCGGGCGCGGCTTGCCCGATGCCGAAGATGACCATCCGCCGCGAGAAGGCCGCGGCCGTCCGCCCCCGGCCTCAGACTTCCGCGGCGTCCGCGGATGAC
The DNA here is from genome assembly GCA_007125385.1 of Phycisphaeraceae bacterium. GTDB lineage: Bacteria > Planctomycetota > Phycisphaerae > Phycisphaerales > Phycisphaeraceae > SKPT01. Next base: position 7,348 of record SLDI01000462.1, read on the forward strand.
TGCCACAGCCCCATCGACGCACGCCGCTGGCGCCCCCGGACCCATGGACCGCGGCCCACGGCAAGCTCGACGTCAGTCAAACAACCGGGCAAGCCCGGCCAGGCTCGTCCGCTCGGCCGCGCGGCCCCGATTGCCCCCGCCAGGGGCAGAAAGGATCCCCCCATGTCACGACCCGCCACTCGCTCGATCGCCATCGCGCTCGGCGTGATCGGCTTGACGGGCGCCACCGCCCAGGTGTCGGCTCTGGACTTCCATCAGCAGATTGACGACCCGGTGGTGACCATCCTCGGCGTCGACGACTTTCAGACCACCGGCGCCGACATGGCCGGCATGCTCGTCACCGCCCACTTCAGCGCCAGCGCCAGCGAGTCGGTCGTCTGGCAGGCGACCGGCACGGACAGCGGCGGCGTCTTCGGCGCCAACCAGGACTGGTCGCTGACCCAGAGCGGTGACAGCTTCCATGAGCCCTGGAACCTGTTCTACGGCGGCGGCAAAGGGCTGCTCGTCGGCTTCAGCATCGACGGCATGGCCGCCGGCTTCGGCGAGGTCGGCGTGATGTTCGACCGCACGTTCGGCTTCGAGTTCGGCACGCCGGGCTCGTTCATGGGCTGGGACTACCAGACGCTCACCGACCTGCCCTTCGACACGGTGATCACCTACCGTTCGGCAATCGCCCTGCCCGGCGAGGAGCCCGTCGGCGACCTGTTCCGCTACCTAGATGTCCGCTTCATGCACCGCGCCGGCGACGAGTTCTCCGCCCCGGGCATCGCCGGGCTCGATGGCGTGGACCTGCGAAGCCTCTCCTTCATCGCCGACACCGACAACAACATCATCCCAGAGCCCGGGTCGCTGGCACTGCTCAGCCTCGGGGGGCTGATGCTGCTGGCCCGACGGCGAAATCCAGCTACCCGCTGAACCGTCATGGCAATGGGCAGGGCGCCGCACGGGCGGCACCCTGCCCCTTCGCATCGGACTGCCGTCACCCTCAGAAGGAGATTTCATCATGCAACCGCACATTGATCCGAGCCGAGTTCTGCAACGAGCCACGGCCGAGATGCTCCTGGCGCTGGCGATCCTCGGGCCGCGCCGGCTCAAGCCGCGGATCGACCGCGAGCTTGACCGCCGCGCCGTGGCCGCCTCGGCGCTGCGCGAGCTCGAGGCCAAGCCGCGCCACCGCCGGGCCGCGGCGTGAGGCATCACGACGTTCCTGCCGCTCGGAACCATGGCCAACGGGCTGCCACCCCCCATGGCGCTGCCCATGGCCGCATCACTGGCCGCGCGTTTCGACTCATGGCCCTTGTATACCGATCGATTCGTCAACCCCCATCTGGAGAAGGAGCACTACGATGAGTCCGCAAAGTTCCATCAACCTGGCATCGGGTGGAAGAAAGGGAACCATCGGTTCCTGCGCCGTCCTGATCAGCGCCATGGTCGTGTTGGCCCTGACGGCGACCCCCGCCCCCGGGTTCAGTTCCTGGTCGATCGAAACCGATCCCACCGGCTTCACGCACTTCACCAATAACCCCAACGACTTTCCGGCCTGGGACAAGAGCGTCATCACGTGGAAATTCGAAACCACGGGAACGGACAGCTTCACCGGCACCTGGGGCGACGTGCGGGTGCAGAACCAGGTGCGCCTGGCGTTCCAGCAGTGGCAGAACGCCTTCAACACGCCGCCCGGCACCACGTACTCCTACAACCGCGCCAGCGGCTGGCAGCCGTTCGGCGACATCCGCTCGATCGCCGTGCATGAGCTGGGTCACGTGCTGGGCATGCATCATCCGGACCAAGCCGCCGCGGTGAACCGCAACTTCCGCCCCGGCCCCGGCGGCACGCTGTCGATCCAGCCGGCCCCGGGCGGCGAGGTCATGCGCTCCTGGATCAACCCCGGCGACTACAACCATGTGCTCTCGCACGACGAGCTCGACGCCTTTCAGCGGATGTACGGCCGGCAGCTCACCTTCGTCGAAGTGCCCTCGTCCATGCCTGCCGACATCGTCGTCGGATCCCACAGCGCCGCGCCCAACAACTGGGCCCTGGGCGGCTGGGAGGGCGTCTGGCGCAGCAGCGACCGCTCCCAGGGCATTCGCATCACCGCCGGCGGCTTCTCCTTCAACCGCGATTCCTCGGTGCCCATCGGCTTCAAGACCAAGGGCATGAACTGGGACTACGAGAACCCCAGCGGCAAGACCGTGGCGGCGTTCATGCTCGAGACCGTCGGCACCAACAACCGAACCCCACTGTTCCGCTTTGACGGCTATGCGCCGCATCGATTCACCCACTACGTCAACACGCCCGGCGGCGCGGACTTCAAGGACACCCTCTCGCACGTCTGGACCGCGCCCCAGAGCGGGCCGATCCCCGCCTCCGAGCTGATTCACGTGGGCCTGGAACTGGACGTGTGGGACTGGACGGTCACCAGCGCGCGCGCCGTCCATACCGATTTCTCGACCACGTCCACGCCGATCCTCAGCTTCAACGAGTGGAGCCAGACGCTCACAAGCGACGACTCGAGTCTCGCCGCCATCCCGGAAGGGTTGCGCATGGGCTCGCTTCAGGTGCCGGTGGCGCACGGTCTCCGGCTGATCGCCGGCGACGCACCGATGAACATCACCCAGTTCCTGGCGTTGCCGGTGCCACAAGGTCAGCTTGGCCTGGCGGACCTGAATCGCGAGACGCTGGATCATCTGCTTCAACTGCCCAACCAGGTCGTGGTGGACCTGAGTGATCTGGTCATGGACAAGTTGCACCGGGACCCCGTCTTCACACACCTGCCGGTGGCCGGCTTCGGCCCCGGCGTGCTCGGTGCGGGCGAAGACTTCATCATCGTCCTCGACGGCATGCAGGAGCATCTGCCCGATGACCTGCTCGAGGCGGGGAACTTTCTGATGGTCAGCCACCCGGAACTGCTGCGCGAGGATCGCGAGTTGCTCGTGTTCGCCCAGACTCAGCTCGGCGACGTGCGCATGGGCAACTATGCCCTGCTCGGCACCTCCGTGATCATCCCCGAGCCGGCCAGCCTCAGCCTCCTGGCCGTGGCGAGCCTGCTGCTGGTCCTGCGGCGTCGGGCTCAACCTCCTCGGCGTTAGCGGCTGATCCGTCACGGTGGCGTGCCGTGGGCCCGGGGTCACCGCGGCACGCCTACCGCCCGACCTGCACAACTTTCGCATGCCGGTCCCAAGCCCCGGATCCAGCATACACGTGGACCTTCCCGTTCCGGGACGGCCCTTGACATATCGGGTTGGCTCGCGCGGAACACCCGTTCCGGGTCGAAGCGAGGCTTCCATGAGCACATCACGTCCCTTCGTCGGCCCCGCGGGCACCATTGGGACGAACCGCAACGCGTCTGCACACGGGCGTCGGGCGCCGGGCCTGCAACATTTCCTGTCCTTTGCCGCCGCCCTGCTCGTTCCAGCGCACCTTTCCGCCGACATCACCTTCCAGTTCAATTTCACCGACGGACCGATTGACTTCGACCTGGAGCATCGCACCGCGATCGAGCGTGCCGGGCAGCTCTGGAGCCAGTGGCTTGTCAGCGAGGCGCCCCTCCAGTTCACCATCAACAATCGCTGGGACCCGGCGCTGGACGACGGCGCCGCAGCCGGGGCCCAGCGTGAGTACAACAGCGACCTGGATCTCTGGCTCACCGCCGCTCAGGCCGGGCACCAGGCCGGCAGCAACCGCACGCTCGGAAACATCCTCTGGTCGACGGAGCAGGACTGGCACCCGGACTTTCAGAGCCGACCTGCCGCCGGCCACCTCGACATGCTCACGACGGCGCTGCACGAGCTTGGCCATCTGCTCGGAATGGTCAGCACGCACCGTGGCGGCGGCCAATGGGGCCTGCCCCACGGGTTGATCTTCCCCGAACGGAAACTCGACCTGTTTGACACTTTCCTCCGAGACAACCAGGGCCGCGCCCCGGTCCCCGGCAACGACGTGGCCTTCAACGTCGCCCCCGACATCCGTTTCGTGGGGCCCAACGCCTTCGAGCGGCACGGCGGCCCCGTGCTCATCAACGTCCCCGGGCCCGAGGCCCCACAGAACATCGCGCACCCGTTCAAAGTCGGCGGGCTGATGACCTATGGCCCGCGCATGGCTTCCCGCCACGGGCTCTGGGACTACGAGGTGGGGATGTTCGAAGACCTCGGGTGGAGCTTCCGCTGGCCTCAGAGCATGACCGCGCGCATTCTTGGGGACGCCCCCGCGCACAACGTCTGGGCCAACGGGGCCAGTTGGGACTGGGGCCTGCCACCGACCGCGACGACGAACGTGCTCATCGACGCGATAGAGCTCGGCGGCGAGCTCCAAAGCCAGGAGTTGCACGTGCTCAAGGCCCAGGCGGCCGCCCACCTGTCGCTCTGGGGCCAGCCCGGCGCCGCCGCCGGCCTCCGGGTGCGTGACAACGCCACGCTCACCGTCGAGAACGTCGCAGTCGGCCGCGTCCAGGGCGCCGTTGCCAATATCATCCTCGGCGATGGCCAGGGCGCGGGCACGCTCACCGTCGACAACAGCCTCATTGTCGGCGAGTTCGGGATCGGCAGCATCAGTCTCACCAACGCCAGCCGGCTGGTCAGTGCCTCCGCCGTCCTGGGCTTGAACCCCGCGAGCATCGGCAACATCACCGTCCACAGCCGACCCAACGCCCTCAGTCGATTCGACGTCGACGGCACGCTCACCATTGGCCAGCGCGGCGAAGGGCACGTGATCATCAGCGCCGGCAGTCGCCTCACCAGCGGCATCGCCCAACTCGGCCTCCACGCCGATGGCCAGGGCCAGGTCTCGCTCGAAAGCACCCCCGAGGCCGTCAGCCAATGGCACGTCCACGGCGCTCTGACCATCGGCGGGGACGGCCAGGGCCACCTGAGCCTCACCGGCGGCAGCCGACTGACCAGCCTCATCAGCCAACTCGGGCTCAACCCCGGCGGTCAGGGCCACGTCGTGCTGCGCGATCCCTTGACCCACTGGGGCGTTGATGGCCAGCTCAACGTCGCCCGTCACGGCCACGCCACCCTCACGCTTGCCAACGCCGCCGCCATCGACGCCCGGGCCGGACTCGTCGCTTCCCACGCCGGTTCCCTCGGGTCCGTCTCGCTCGCCGACGCCGACACCCGCTGGACCATCAGCGGTCCGTTGGAAGTCGGCCTCAGCGGCACCGGCCAGGTCACCGTCGCCAACCAGGCCCAGCTTCAAAGCACCATCGGCTGGCTCGGCACGAACGATGACGGCCACGGCACGGTTCACTTGCTCGGCGCCGGCACCCAATGGACCATCACCGACGAGCTGCTCGTCGGCATCCTCGGCACCGGCAGCATCTCCCTCCACGACGCGACCCTGAACACCCCCCGTGCCGTCATCGCACGCTCCGCCGGCTCCCACGGCGACGTCAGCCTGACCGGTTCCGCCCATGTCAACGTCCAGACGACGATCCAGCTTGGTGGCACCACCGGCGAAGCGCGCGGAAGCGGCGTGCTGGACGTCTTCGACAACGCCCGCGTCACCGCCGGCGGCGAAGTCCTCGTCTGGCGCGGCGGAATCATTCGCGGCGACGGACAGCTCACCGCCAGTCCCCTGCTGCTCAACGCCGGCGCCGTCCGCCCCGGTGCCCCCGCCGGCGGCCTTCATCTTGTCGGCGATTACCTCCAGCATCGGGACGGCACCCTGCAGATCGCGCTGTCCGAAGACGGTCACGGCTGGCTCACCGTCACCGGCCACGCCAGCCTCGCCGGCACCCTCGCGCTTCAACGCCTGCCCAGCGCCCCGGTCCCCTTCTGGCAGCCTCTGACCATCCTCGCCGCCAACAGCCTCGACGCCACCTTCGATCACTTCCTCAAGCCCGACGTCGACAACGCCATCTTCGACCTTCAGTACCACCCCCACGCCGTTGAGTTGACCATCGGCCTGCTTGGCGACATGAACCTGGATGGCGTCGTCGCGTCCGATGACATCGCCCCGTTCGTGCTCGCCCTGATCAGCCCGCTCACCTACCAGGCCCAATATGGCATTGACCCGCTGATCCCCGGGGACACCAACCGGGATGGCGCGTTCGACACCGGTGACGTGGCGCCGTTCGTGCAACTGCTCGTCGGCGGCGGCTCGCAGAGCGTGCCCGAGCCAGGCACGCTGGCGCTGCTGAGCGGAGCCGGGCTGATGCTGTGGCGGCGCCGGGCAAGGCGGCAAGATAGGCCGCGCGCCGCCGTAAGCCGCGCCAAGCGGCGACGAGGCGCTTTGTTCGCGGTCGTGGCGATGCTTGGGGGGGCGTTGGCACCGCCGGTGCCTGCCGCGATCATCACGGTCGGCGACGTGAACCCGGCGCACGATGGCAGCGACCCCTGGAACATCATCGGCGAGCTGCGCGTTGGCGATGTCAACGACGCCACGGTGATCGTCAACGACGGCAGCGGCGTGACCAGCTTCTTCGGCAACCTCGGCAATGAAGCTTCCGCCACCGGGACCATGACCGTCGATGGCCCCGGGTCGACGTGGATCAACGACATTGCCTTCGGCAACACCGAGGTGCGGGTGGGCAACCGCGGCACGGGCGAGCTGACCATCAGCAACGGTGGCGCCGTGGTCAACGACCTGGGACTCATCGGCTTCTTCCCCGAGGGCAGCGGCCACGTCACCGCCAGCGGCGTTGGCTCGGCCTGGACCAACAACAGCGAGCTGCGCGTTGGCCACGGCGGTACCGGCACGCTTGTGATTCAAGCCGGCGGCACCGTCGGCAACACCATCGGCCGCATCGGCGCCAACCTCGGCGCGACCGGAAGCGTCACCGTCAGCGGCGCGGGCTCGAGCTGGCACAACAGCGGCACGCTGCTGGTGGGCGACCATGGCGACGGCACGCTGCTGGTCAGCGGCGCGGGCACGGTGGCCAGCACGTTCGGCGCCATCGGGTTCAACGCCGCCGCGACGGGAAGCGTGACGGTCAGCGGCGCCGGCTCGGTGTGGAACAACAGCGATCCGCTGCGCGTCGGGTCCTCCGGCACGGGCACGCTCGTGGTCGAAGATGGCGCGGCGGTGACCAGCAGGCTCGGGGTCGTCGGCATGGTGCTGGGCTCGACAGGCCACGCCACCGTCACCGGCGTTGACTCGAGCTGGATCATGGACCTCGAGCTGGAGGTCGGCGGCATGGGCACGGCCGGGCTCGTCGTCGCCGACGGCGGCACCGTCGTGAGCCACTTCGGCTTGCTCGGCCTCAACGCCCCCGCGCAGGTTGAGGTCACGATCACCGGCACCGGCTCGGCCTGGAGCAACAGCGGCAACCTCGAGGTCGCCGGCTTCGGCACCGCCAACCTCAACATCACCAACGGTGCGGCCGTACACAACGAGCGGGCCTTCGTCGGGCTCTTCTCGGGCGCGGTGGGCTCCGTCACCGTCGCCGGGGCCGGCTCGCAATGGCTCAACAACGCTCAGCTCACCATCGGCGAGGCCGGCCAGGGCACGCTGACCGTCGCCGGCGGCGCGGCCGTGCAGAGCACCAATGCCCGCATCGGCGCCGCCAGCGGTTCCAGCGGCACCGTCACGCTTACCGGCTCTGGCTCAACGTGGAGCGTCGTGGACTTTCTCAATGTCGCCGAGGACGGCACCGGGACGTTGACCATCGAGGACGGCGCCCAGGTCACGGTCAGCAACCCCAGCTTCGCCAGCGTGATCGCCTTCGCTTCCGGCCGTGCCGGCCACGTCACCGTCCGCGGTCCAGGCTCGAGCTGGAGCACCGCCGGGCACATGCGCGTCGGGGTCGCTGGCTTCGGCACGCTCACCATCGCCGACGGCGGCAGCGTCTCCACCGTCCTGGCCGACATCGCCTTCAGCAGCGGATCCAGCAGCGTCACGCTCACCGGCCAGGATGCGACATGGACGGTCGACACCCTGCTCGACGTCGGCGGAAGCCGCTTCGGCCCCGGCGGCACCGGCGTGCTCACCATCGGACCGGGCGCAACCGTCTTCGTCGGCGACAAGCTCACCATCTGGGACCAGGGCGTCGTCAACCTCCACGGCGGCACCCTGCGCATGGACCGCTATGAACGCTTCGCCAGCGACGTGTTCAACCTCCTGGCCGGCACCGTGCAGCTCGCCGGCAACCGCAACGTCGGCGCCGACCCGGTCATCGCGGATCTCTACGGTCCGGCGCCGACGCTCGCCGCCGGCATCGGCCTGACGGTCGAGGGCACGGCGACGCTGGTCGCGCCCGTCACGCTCGCCGGCGGCGCTTTCACCGTCGCCGACATCCAGAACCCCGCCCTGCTCGATCTGCAGCGCGGCACCTTCCGCATCACCGATGTTGACGTGACGATCGGCGCAGCGCCCTTCGGCGCGATGCTCGAGCTCAAACGGGATCAGCACGTCATCATCGACCGCCAGGCTTCGGTGGCCGCCAACGCGCTGATGCTGATCTCCGGCGGCGGGTCGTTCACCGCCCAGCGGATCGACAACGCCGGCGAGATCGCCCTGGCCGGCGCTACCGCGCACCTGATCGCGGGCACGCTCGAGAACACGGGCCTGGTCCGGGGCCAGGGCCGCATCGAGGCAGCCGTGGACAACCACGGCGAGCTGCGCGTCAACGCGGGCGAGCGCCTGGTTCTGCTCCAAGGCGGCCACACCAGCAGCGGCGTCATCAACCTGCTCGGCGACGCCCAGCTCGACCTGGCCGGCAGCCTGACCAACGAAGGTCGGATCAACCTTCACCACGGCAACGCGCAGGTCCACGGCCCGCTGGTCAACGCCGCCACCGGCCACGTCAACATCGCCGGGGACAGCGTCGCCGGTTTCTTCGGCAGCATGCTCCAGGACGGGGTGCTCCACGTCGGGCCCGGGGCGCGGGCGATCTTTTACGGCGACGTCGCCGGCTCCGGGGCCTTTCCCGGGCCGGGGACGATCGAGTTCCTGGCCGGCCTGAGCCCCGGAAACTCCACCGCCCGCCTCGCCTTCGCCGGCGACGTCATCCTCGGCCACAACACCGTCTTGCGCATGGACATCGCCGGCGGCCGGCCGGGCCTCGAACATGACCAGCTCGACGTGGCCGGCCACATCCACCTCGCCGGCACGCTCGAGATCCACCTCACCGACACCCTCGCCGCCGGCCAATCGATCGACCTCATCGTCGCCGACACCATCACGGGCTGGTTCGATCACCCGGTGTCGAGCCAGCCCGGCGTGCTCATGCTTGGGATCACCGACCGGGCCGTGACGCTCATTGCCGGGCTGCTCGGGGACATGAACCTGGACGGCGTGGTCGACACGGGCGACGTGGCCCCGTTCGTCCTGGGTCTGACCGATCCGGCGGCGTACGAGGCGACGTACGGCATCGACCCGGCCTGGCCGGGCGACGTCAACCAGGATGGCGCATTCGACACGGGCGATGTGGCCGCCTTCGTGCAGTTGCTCGTCGGCGGCGGATCCCAGAGCGTGCCCGAGCCGGGCACGCTGGCGCTGGTGCTGCTTGGCTTCACGCTGCTCGGGCCGCCCCGCCGTCGGACGAGGATCTGAGGCACGCGGTGCCGCCTCGTCCCCTCTTGCCCCTGCCGTGGACGCGGGCGACAATGGCGCCTACGACCACGCACGTGAAGGGAGGTGCCCATGTCTCGCATCGCCGCCTGCCTCGTCGCCCCGCTGCTTATCGCCGCCGCCTTCGCCGGTTCCGCCACCCCCGCCAGCGCCGCGACCATCCTCGGCCACCATCATCACGACGAGGATCGGCGGCCCGAGCACGAGCTGCGCTTCGACGTCGAGACCGATCGCCTCATCTACCGGCCGCACGACCCGATCACCATCACCGTCTCCGTGCACAACCCCAACCCCCACCCGGTGACGCTGCACTTTCCCACCACCCACCAGGCCGGCTACGTCATGGACGACCGCTATGACTGGGCCCACGACAAGTTCTTCCTTATGATCCTCACCCACGTCGAGGTCCCGGCCCGCGGCTCACACGCCTGGCGATTCCGTCACGACTGGGACGCCTACGCCCCAAACGGCGCCAGCTCCGTCGTCGGCTACGTCGTCGGCCAGGGCCGCTCGGACCCGGCCCACTTCCGCGTCATGGACGAGCACCACCATCACCGCCACGACGTGCCGCCACGCGGCGACATGAACCGCGACGGCCACGTCGACACCGCCGACGTCGCCGACTTCGTCCTGGCCCTGACCGATCCCGCGGCCTACGAGCATCGCCACGGCTTCGACCCCGCCGAGGTCGGCGACATCAACCAGGACGGCGCATTCGACACAGCCGACGTCGCCGCGTTCGTCGAGATGATCACCGGAAACGGCCACGACGCCGTCACCGACGCCGAGGACATGCTCAACGGCGACGCCCACCACACCAGCGTCCCCGAGCCGGGCACGCTGGGCATGCTGAGCCTGGCGAGCCTGGTGTTGCTGCGACGCCATCGACGGCGCTGAACCAGTCGGCATCAACGCCCAGTTCGCCGCCTGGGTCGAGGCCTGCGGCGTGGCGCCGCTTGTTGCTCGGGCCGAAGAACTGGATCGATCGCCGCCCGAGGCTTGCGCCGAGGCGAGCAACTCGGCGAGGGCGGCCTCGAACGCATCCGGAGCCGCGCCGCCGAGCAGCGCCTTGCCGTCGAGCCAGTGCCCCAGCAACAGTTCAGGGCTCACGCAAACCTCCGCATGGGCATGTCATATCCGATGAGCCGGCTGGCGGGTGCCGCTACCTCCGCGGCAACGGCCCCCCACAAGCCGGCGGCCGTGTCAACTCAGCGGCCGGGCCACAAAACGCCGCAGCACGTGCCGGGCCTTGCGCTCACGCCCCTCGATCCGGAAGCCGGCCTCGCGGACCATCGCCTCGATGTCCCGGTTCGGGCGGCAGCCGCCGGTCAGCCAGGTCCACGCCGGCTGGAGCCGGTCCTGAACGCCAGCCCAGCAACGGCCGCGGGCCCGCACATGCTCCAGCATGCGAAGCTCGCCATCCGGCGCGAGCACGCGGCGGATCTCCGCGAGGCCTTTCCGCGGCTCCTCGACGCTGCAGAAGACCAGGCTGCTGACGACCGTGTCGAAGCACCGGTCGGGAAACGGCAGCGCCTCGACCCGGCCGCGGACCAGCGGGATGGCCGGGGCGCGGTGTCGGGCCCGTTGAAGGGCCGCCTCGTCCGGATCGAGCCCGATCACGTGGAGGTCGGGCGGATACAGCGGCAGGTTGCGCCCCGTGCCGCAGCCGACCTCCAGCGTGCGGCCGCGGGCGGTGCGGGTAAGCTCGCGTCGCCAGCGCGCCAGGCCCAGGGGATCCACCATCGCCGTGAGGCCATCGTAGAGCCAAGGAATCTGTTCGATGCCACGCATGAATCTCTCTGCCTCCGCCGATGTGCACCACGCTCCGGTTGCCTGGTCAGTCGCGCCTTGGGCACGATACCCATCCAGAACGCGGCCTGCGCATAACCAGGCCCTCGCTACAGGAGCAGACAATGACGTACTCCATCCTTGCCCGTGACAGCCAGACCGGCGAGATGGGCGTGGCCACGCAGTCGCAGGCCCTGGCGGTCGGCAGCAGCGTGCCGTGGGCGATGGCTGGCCACGGCGTGATCGCCACGCAGTCCATGGGTGAGCCCGCGTACGGGCAGCTCGGCTTGCAGATGATGGCCGACGGACTCACCGCCCCCGAAGCATTGACCGCCCTGCGCAGCGTCGACCCCCATCCCGAGCGCCGGCAGGTGGCGATGATCGACAGCCGCGGCGAGATCGCGCTGTATACCGGCCAGGCGTGCCTGGACGCCGCCGGCGAACTGGTCGGCGACGGCTGCTGCGCCGTGGCCAACATGGTCGCCTCCGCCTCGGTGTGGCAGGCGATGGTCCACGACTTCGCGTCGACCACCGGCAGCCTCGCCGCACGGCTGCTGGCGGCGCTGCACGCGGCCGAGGAGCAGGGCGGCGACATCCGCGGCCGACGCTCCGCCGCCATCGTCGTCGTACGGGCCCAATGCAGCGGCCGGCCGTGGCGCGACACGGTTGTGGATCACCGCATCGACGACCATCCCGACCCCGTCACCGAGCTGGACAAGATCGTCGAGCACAGCACGCGCTATCACCGCATGGTCACCGCCTTCGAGGCCGCGCTCGACGGGCGGGCGGACGCGGCGGCCGAGGACATCGACACAATGCCGCTGGAAGACCCCACCGTCGACGCGGACATGCTCATGTGGCGGGCGATCATCCTGGCGCTCGCCGGCCGCGAGCGCGATGCCGCGACGCTGTTCGCCACGCTGCATCGCCACAGCCCCGGCTTCGTCGACATCGCCCGCCAGTTCCGAGACGCCGGCGTCACCCCCGCGTCGGCGCTGCTGGACCAGGTCCTGGCCGAATCATGAGCGGCTTGGGGGGTGACCCGCGGCTGCCCGCGACCGCCAGGTTGGCCTTGAGGTTCCGGGCGGGGTGAGCCGGGGGGATCGGTGAGAGGGAGGCAATGAAGCGCCTGGAGTTGCCGGGGCGGTGACTTGGAGGCGGCACCCCGTCCGCCTGGCTTGGCTCAATCTGGCTGGGAGAACCCTGCCGGTTCGACGACGTAACGGTGACGGACCTCCAGGCACACCAGGCGCTGTCCCGCCTCACACCCCCGCCGGTAACATCACATCATGCCGGCCCGTAAGACACCCCAGTGACAGCGGATTCGCGTCACGATGGCGCGCATGCTTTATGCTGATGGCCACTGCTCCGAGCCGTCGCTGGCGATCCTTCGCCCGCGGCGGTTTTTTCATGCTCACGCCGTCGAGATTCACCGGCCCGCCATCAACCCTCGACACCTTCCTGGCCCTGACCCTCACCCTCGGGCTGCAGCGCCTCTGGCTCCTGCACCGGCTCGGGCAAGACTGGCCACACCTCCTGCCCGGGCTCATCAGGCGCCGGTGCCGGATGCACCACCGTATAGGGCAGCCGGATCGCATCGAAGTAGACGCGCGGCCGGCTCAGCCGTCTCGCCTCGCCCCACTCGTCGTGCGCCACGCCCTCGTGCCGGAACACCTGCCCCGCCTGGATGGGCCAGACGTTGACCACCCGCTCGCGGTCCAGGCCTCGATCGGCGAGGTAGATCACCCCCGGCGCCGAGGCGACGAATCGGCCTCGCACACCCATGCCCACCAGCTGTGCCGTCGCCGGCACCGTCACGTCCTCGGCCAGCGTCCCGGCCCGCGGATTGGCCGCGCCCGCAACACGGTCCCCGCCCCCGGCGGCACACCCGCCCAGGGTGATCGCCAGCACCAGCAAGGCCAACCGTCCAACACGAGTCATGGCCGCACGCTCCAGGTGACGAACACGGTCGCCCGTGTGCGATTCTACGCCTGCCGCCGGTCCCGGGAACATCCTTGACCCACGCCACGCCGCCTGCGAAAACTCACAGCAGGGCCGGCATCCGCCGCCGCCCACCGCCCGGTCGTCGCATCGCACGGGATGGTGCTCATGGCCCGTCGATCGCCCGCCTTCACGCTCGTGGAGCTGCTCGTGGCCCTGGCCATCATCGCCGTGCTCTTGGCCGTGCTGCTGCCGGCGCTCGCCGCGGCACGCACCGCCGCCCGGCGCACGCAGTCCGCCAGCCAGGTGCGCACCATCCGCCAGGCGATGGTCCTGCACGCCCACGCCAACGGCCAGTGGTACCCGGGCTTCGACGGCCGCCGCTTCGTCGAGGCGGGCTCGCCGCAGATCCAATCCGCCGACCGCCCCGGCTCGACCGTCGAAGGCCGGCTCTCGATTCTCATCGACGCCGACCACTTCCCCACGACGCAGATGATCAGCCCCGTCGACGCCGAGAAGAGCGCCTGGATCCCCAACGGCCCGCAGTTCCTGGGTCCTTCGAGCTACTCCTACGCGCTGCTTCAGGTCAACGACGACGATGGCCTGACCCCCGTCGGCAGCGGGCCGCGCCGGGCCGAATGGCACGCCACCGCCAGCGCCGACGCCCCGGTGCTCAGCGACCACCTGCTCGTCGACGATCCCGATCAGCCGGCCACGTGGCACAGCATCCACACGGGGCGAGGGCAAGGCTGGCGCGGGCACGTGGTCTGGAACGACAACCGCGTGAGCTTCGAGGCCCAGCCGAGGCTGGCGCGGACGCGCTTCGACACGGTGGTCAACGCGAACGATTCGTTGTTCCACGCCGACCCGGCAAGGCAGGACGGCCCGATTGACCGGCACGGCAACGCCCACCTGGTCATCCGCGGCGCCGACGAGGTTCTGCCGTGACGCCAACTGGCGCCGCCGTAACCTCACCCC
>SLDI01000729.1:0-6898 GCA_007125385.1 Phycisphaeraceae bacterium
CATCGGCGGCCGGCGATCGAAGGGTCGAGGATCGTTGGCGGCACTTCCGCGTGCGGCCGAGGCTCGACGGCGATCCTTGCCACGATCCGATCGCGCGCCCGTGCCCATCCCACGCCGCCGCCCCGGGACCACCGGTCCCGGCGTTGTCAAGGCCTCGGAGAAGCGACCCCTTCCCACAAACCTCTATTTCCTGGCTTCCTCCCTTCCGGGGTTCCTTAGCTGCCTTCTCCGCCTGTTCGCCGGCCGCTCCGCGCGGGCAAGGCCGCACGTTACACTTTCCCCATGCACCGGCCTGGCGACATTCTCATCGATCGTCACCGCATCGACGCCCGCGTCAGCGAGCTGGCGCGTGAGATCACCGCCGACCTGGGCCGATCCGACATCCGAAATCCGAAATCCGAGATCACCCTCGTGCCCATTCTCACGGGCAGCCTCATCTTCCTTGCCGACCTGATCCGTCAGTTGCCCCTGCCCATGCGGATCAAGCTCATCTCGGTGAGCTCTTACCCCGGCGGTGCGACGGAGAGCCGCGGGCCACGCGTCCGCCAGGGCCTGACCGACCTGCCCGCGTCGCTGGCGGGCCAACACGTGCTGGTGGTCGATGACATCCTGGACACGGGGCAGACGCTTTCGCTTGTGCGCGATGAGCTGGCGTGGCGGGAGCCGGCGTCGCTGCGCACGTGCGTGTTGCTGCGCAAGGATCGGCCGCAGGCCCAGGCGACGCCCGTGGACTACGTCGCCTTCGACATTCCCGACCGCTTCGTCGTGGGGTACGGCCTGGACCACGACGACTACCACCGCAACCTGCCGGACATCGTCGAGCTTCATCCCGCCACGGCCAGGCAAGCGCGCATCGGAGGCGCGCGGGGCGTTGCGCCATGACGCGCTGGCGTGCCGAGGGGGCCGCCGAGCCCGTCGACCAGGACGTCCTGGCGCTGCGCGCCGCGGCCATGCTGCCGCGCCAACTGCTCCAGGGCGGCGAGCTGATCATCCTGCTGCTCAAGCCCAGCCCGTGGTTCATTGTCCTGGCGCCGCTGCGCACGCTGGTGGCGATCGCGGCGATCACGACGGCCCTGGTCTACCTTGGCGAGATCGTGCCGCTGGGCGTGCCGTCGCGCGACCTGATCCTGGTGGGCGTGGCGCTGATCGGGGCGAGGCTGTTCTGGCAGTTCCTGGAATGGCTCAGCCGGGCGTACGTGCTGACCGACCAGCGCATGATCGCCGTGGCCGGCGTGCTGCGCATCAGCATCGTCGAGGCCCGGCTGGCGCAGATCCAGCACACGCGGCTGGAGTTCAGCGTGCGCGAGCGGCTGTTCAACCTCGGCAGCATCGCCTTCGCCACCGCCGGCACGATGTTCCACGAGGCGTGGTGGCAGATGCTCGCCGACCCGCTGGACGTGCATCGCGTGGTGGTTGACACGCTGCGGCGGTATAAGCCGTGAGAATGCAGAATGCAGAATGCAGAATGCAGAATGCAGAATGCAGAAGGCAGAATGCAGAATGCAGAAGGCAGAAGGCAGAGTTAACGCCCGTCCTGAGCGAGTCCGCGAGCGAAGGGCGGGATTTCTGATTGTCAATTGCCGATTGCCGATTGCCGATTGCCAATTTCTGATTTCCGCATTCCGCATTCCGCATTCCGCATTCCGCATTCTGCATTCTGCATTTTGTTTATGATGATCTCATGCCCCAGTCGTCCCGCACCGCCCTCAGCCCCGCCAACCGCCTGGGCCTGGACTACCGCGCCGAGGCCCGCACGCTGCCGTACGCCGGGCCCATCGTCGATGTGCACGTGCACCTTCAGAACGTCGCGTGTGCCGAGCTGTTCTTCGAGGTCGCGGCGCTGTACGGCGTGGGCAAGGTTTGGTCGATGACGCAGCTCGAGCAGGTCGACGCGATGCGCCAGCGCTTCGGCGAGCGCATCGACTTCATCGCCGTGCCCAACTACGCCGACCGTGAGAACGACCCGGCCGTGTTCACCACCGACTGGCTGCGGCGGATCGATGCGTTCGCGGAAAAGGGCGTGCGCGTGTGCAAGTTCTGGGCGGCGCCGCGCGGGCGCGACTGGGACGCCGAGGCGATGCGCCTCGACTCGCCGGCTCGCTTCGAGCAGATGCGCCTGGCGCGGTCGCTGGGGATGACGTTCATGGCCCACGTCGCGGACCCGGACACCTGGTTCGCCACGCATTACGCGGACGCGGGCAAGTACGGCCGCAAGGATGAGCACTACGACGCGTTCCGCCGGGCACTGGACGCGTTCGGGGACGTGACGTGGCTGGCGGCGCACATGGCGGGCACGCCGGAGGACCTGGAGCGCTTGCAGGGGCTTCTCGACGACTACCCGCGGCTGTACATTGACACGTCGGCGACGAAGTGGATGGTGCGCGAGCTGTCGCGGCATGAGCCGGGGGCGCTGGCGGATTTCCTGCGTCGCAACGCCGGGCGGGTGCTGTTCGGCTCGGACATCGTGGCGACGGAGGCGAACATGGACTTCGACCTCTACGCCAGCCGGTACTGGTCGCTGCGGACGCTGCTGGAGACGCGATATGACGGGCCGAGCCCGATCGTGGACCCGGACCTGCCGCTGCTGGACCCGTCGCTGCCCGAGACCGCCACGGCGGAGCTGCGGGGCGTCGGGCTGGACGACGCGACGCTGGCGACGCTGTACCACGACGCGGCGGCGAGGGTGCTCGATTTCTGATTGCTGATTTCTGATTGCTGATTTGCGGGGCGGGGGGCCGCTTGCGGCTTTGCGAAGCCGAACGCGTCACCCAGATGCCTAAAAATGGCGCATCGGTGTGCATTCGTGAGTGATATGACTAATTTTTAGGCATTGCAATTATGGACTTGCAAACAAAACGAACACCTGTTATTCTCTCAGCCGTTGAGTCGTCCAGAAGGTCGACACGGGGGCGCGAATCCGCGCAACGTCGCGAGCCGCCCCATTCATTCGCCCGGCACCCCGTAACAGGAGCACCCCATGACCCCCGCCGAAGTGATCCAGATGGCCAAGGAGCACGGCTGCAAGATGTTCGACCTGCGCTTCATGGACTTCCCCGGCAAGTGGCAGCACACGTCCTACCCGATCAAGGAGCTGACGGAGGAATCGATCGATGAGGGGTTCGGCTTCGACGGCTCGTCGATCCGCGGCTGGCAGGCGATCAACGAGTCGGACATGCTGCTCAAGCCCGTGCCGGAGTCGGCGTTCATCGACCCGTTCTTCAAGGAGCCGACGCTCACGCTGATCTGCGACATCGCCGACCCGGTCACCGGCGAGGACTACAGCCGCGATCCGCGCTCGATCGCCAAGAAGTCGGTGGCGTACATGCAGGAGTCGGGCCTGGCGGACACGTGCTTCATCGGGCCCGAGGCCGAGTTCTTCGTCTTCAACGACATCCGCTACGACTCGCAGCCGCACATGTCGTTTTTCGCCATCGACTCGCAGGAGGGCGTGTGGAACACGGGTGCGAACGAGGGGCCGAACCTCGGGCACAAGAACCGGTACAAGGAAGGCTACTTCCCGGTGCCGCCGAACGACACGCTGCACGATCTGCGCACGGAGATGGTGCTGAAGCTGATGCAGTGCGGCATCGACGTCGAGTGCCAGCACCACGAGGTCGCCGGCGGAGGCCAGTGCGAGATCGACGTGCGCTTCAATGACCTGGTGTCGATGGGCGATCACCTGACGCTGTACAAGTACATCATCAAGAATGTCGCCCGCGAGCATGGGCTCAGTGCGACGTTTCTGCCCAAGCCGATCTACGGCGACAACGGCTCGGGCATGCACACGCACCTTTCGCTGTGGAAGGGCGACAAGCCGCTGTTCGCCGGCGACGGGTACGCGGGGCTGAGCGAGATGGCGCTGCACGCGATCGGCGGGATTCTCAAGCATGCCCCGGCGATCTGCGCGTTCACCAACCCGTCGACGAACAGCTACAAGCGGCTGGTGCCGGGCTACGAGGCGCCGGTGAACCTGGCGTACTCGCGGCGGAACCGGTCCGCGGCGATCCGCATCCCGCTGTACAACGCTTCGCCCAAGGCCAAGCGCATCGAGTTCCGCTGCCCGGACCCGAGCTGCAACCCGTACCTGGCGTTCTCGGCGCTCCTGATGGGGGCGCTGGACGGCATCCAGAACAGGATCGACCCGGGCGACGCGCTGGACGTGAACATTTACGACCTCGAGCCGGAGGAGGCGGCGAACATCCCCAAGACGCCGGGGACGCTGGAGGAGGCGCTCATGTCGTTGCAGGAGGATCACGAGTTTCTGCTCAAGGGCGACGTGTTCACGCCGGACGTGATCAGCACGTGGGTGGAGTGGAAGATGGAGAACGAGGTCAACGCGTTGAAGCTGCGGCCGCACCCGCACGAGTTCATGATGTACTACGACATCTGAGCCGGATCGCCGGTGGATCGTCGGTGGTGTGCGAGGCAAAAGCCCCGGTGACGCGCGTCGCCGGGGTTTTTCTCTGGTGCGAGGAGCGGTTCAGGGGTCGTATCAGTCCCGGCCGCGTAGGCTGTAGCGGCCGGAGCTGTTGACGTTGTCGTCGGGCCCGAGGCGTTCGACGTGCCCGTCGATGAAGGGGAAGGTGGCGGTGAGGCGATGGCGGAAGGCGTAGTGGCCGCCGTCGTAGAGGTGGCCGTCGAGCGGGTGGAGCGTGGGTGAGCCGCCGCGCGGTCCGACGTAGTCACTGCCGCCGCGTTCGACCTCGCGCATGAGGAAGGTGTAGGCGGGTTGTCGGAAGAAGTCGGCTCGGGCGCCGAGGTAGAAGTATTCCCAGGTGCGTCCGCTGTGCGGTGAAGGCGGCGGGTTGCCGTAGTCGCCGTAGCGTCCGGGCGCGTCGCCGATGCGGTTGCCGCCGGCGGCATTGTTGTTCATGCCGATCCATCGGGTGACGCCGGTGATGTAGGTGAAGTTGGGGCAGTGGATGTTGTGCTTGCTGCCGGGCGTGCCCTGGCCGACGACGCTGATGCCGGTGCCCCAGCGGAGCATGTTGTGCCAGCGCCAGGAGCTGCCGTGCGAGCCGTCGCTGATGTTGATCAGGTTGGCCCGGCCGGGGAATCGCCCGTCGTTGTCATTGGCGAAGGTGTGCATCGCCTGGGCGATGGTCCGCATGTTGCTCATGCAGAGGCTGGTGCGGGCCGCCGACCGGGCGGCGCTGAGCGCCGGCAGCAGGATCGCGATCAGCGGGGCGATGAGGGAAATGACGACGAGCAGCTCGACCAGCGTAAACGCACGGGGCAACCGCATCATCGACGTTCTCCTGGCATGACGGCCTGAGCGCGGCCGTGCGTGCCCCTCCAGGGCCCGCCGCGTGGGGGCCTGCGTCACCGCTGAGCGGAGGGATGGAACCGGTGGCCGCCATCGAGCTCGGGATCACCGACGGTGCGTGCCTCGACGTGGCCGTCGATGTAGGCGATCACGCCGGTGTTGCCGTGATGCCGGCCGACGAATCCGTTCATGTTGCTCTGTTGGTCGCTGCCGCCGTGGATCTCGAAGATGAGGTACTGGTTCTCGGGCTCGCGGAAGTCCATGCGGCGGGCGCCGAGGTAGTAGACGGCTTCGGGGTCACCGGCCCACTGGGCGGGCCGGCTGGCGGTGGCGTCGCTGCCCAGGGGCCCCCATGGCGGATTGTCGCCCCAGCTCGGGCCGCCGATGACCCAGAGGTTCACGGCATTCCAGCGCGGGTAGCCGCTGACGCCGCCGGCGGCGAACTCGGGGCAGAAGATCCGCCGCTGTTGCGGGTCGGCCTCTTCGGGGACGGAGTGGCGGACGATGTCGATCTGCTCGAAGTAGTTGTTGAGGATGTTGATCCAGGAGATGGACGAGTTGGTGGGGAGGGTGCGGCTGCCGCGGCCGGGGAAGCGGTCGTTCCAGTCGTCGGCGTAGTAGTTCATGTACATGCTGATCTGGTTGTGCATGTTCACGCACTGCATCCGCCGGGCGACGCCGCGCGCCGCGGTGAGCGCCGGCAGCAGGATCGCGATCAGCAGGGCGATGATGGAGATGGCCACGAGCAGCTCGATGAGCGTGAACGCGCGAGCATTGATACGCATCTGGGTCACTTCCTTTGCATCGGGCATCACGACAAAAGCCGGCTCCGATGCGTCGATCGGTGGCCTTGGGCCGGCGGATGCGCTGGGCATCGCGCGCGGGGCGAACAGCCCCCGTCTGCACTTGCCAATGTACCCGCGCCCAGCCGTTGGATCAACGATCTTCTGCTGACGCGGCGCGGGCGAACATGGCCGGCTGTCGCTTTAAGTTGATGTGACGTATATGGTTGTGGAGGTGACCGCCGGGCCTGCCCCGAGGCGTCACCGCGCCGGCGGGAAGGCCGGCCGGCCGGTGGAGGCCGTATCATGGTCGCCGGGCCAGGGCCGGCGTTGACGGGACGCGGCGGGGGCGGGGCGGTGCCCGGGAGGCTTGGGCTTGACGCAGCAGTTGGGCGTGACGGGCTTTGCGCTGGCGGCGGCGGCGTGTGCGCTGGCGGCGATGGCGCGGCGGCGCGGTGCCTGGGTGTGGATCGCGGCGGCGGCGGCGTTCGCGCTGCTGCTGCTCGACGTGACCACGGGCTACCGCTTCGAGGCGACGCAATTGCTGCGCGGCTGGGCGCGGGCGGAGGGGTGGTACGGTGAGCGCCGCGGCGTCCAGGCGATCGTGCTGCTGACTGCGGGGCCGGTGCTCCTGGCGACGGGCGCGTGGTGGGTTTGGCGCGTGGGCCGGCACGCGGGTTGGCCGGCGGGCATGGCCCATGCGGGCCTGGCGCTGGTGGTCCTCGTCTACGTGGTCGAGATTGTTTCCCTGCACCACGTCGGTCGCGTGATCTATAGGCCGGCGGGGCCGGCGATGGTGATCGCCTGGCTCTGGCTTTCCGGGGCGACGCTGGCGGTGGTGGGGGCGGCG
>SLDI01000325.1:0-6895 GCA_007125385.1 Phycisphaeraceae bacterium
CGCCGCGGCCGTCGCCGGCGCCGCCCTCGCCGGCGTCGGGTGCCAGCTTGGCGACGAGGCGCTGCACCCGCCCGACACCCGCGGCCACCCGTCGCTGGTGCTCGAAGCGGGCCCGACGCGCGCCCTGGTCATGCTGCCCGACGCCGAGCAGGGCTGGTATCGCGGCACACGCTTCGCCTGGCACGGCATGATCCGCCAGCTCGAGCACCACGATCACACGTACTTCGGCTACCTGCACGACGAGCACGACCCGACGCATCACGACGCCGTGTCAGGCCCGGCCCCGGAGTTCGACATCACCGGCCCGACCAGCTTCCACGAGGCGAGCCCGGGCCAGAGCTTCGTCAAGATCGGCGTCGGCCGGCTCGAGCGCGACGACAACGAGCGCTACCGCTTCTGGCACAAGTACCGCATCCTCGACAGTGGACAGTGGGAGATTGAGCAGCCGGATGCGCGATCCGTCGTCATGCGCCAGACGCTGGAGCCGGGCGACGACGGCTACGCGTATGAGCTGACCCAGCGACTGCTGCTTGGCGCCGACTCGCTGCACATCGCCTACGAGCTGCACAACACCGGCCGGCGCGCCATCGCCACGGAGGTCTACCACCACAACTTCTTCAGCTTCGACAACGCGCCGGTGGGCCCGGGCTATGAGCTGCGCCTCGACGGCCCCGCCAGAGCGGATGCGGATGCGGAGCTCGAGCCCTGGGCCGAGCTGGTCGCGGCGGAAGGGGACGACACGCTGGCGTTGCTGCGCTGGCGCGACGTGCTGCCCGCGGACGAGTCGATTTATGTCCAGCCACAGGGCCTCGATCCCGAGTCGGGCAGGCGCTTCAGCCTGCACCATGCGGACAGCGGCCTGGGCGTGACCATGGTCGGCAGCCGCCCGCTGCACCGCCTGGCCGTATGGTCGTCGCAGCCGGTGATCTGCCCCGAGCCTTTCGTGATGATCGAGGTCGAGCCCGGCGAGCGTGAGCACTGGCACGTGGACTATGCTCTGTTGCCGCCGCTTCTATCGGCGGCGCCGGAGTGATTCGCGGCACCGCAGTGACGACTGAGCATGAAGACGCGCGAAAGTGGCATGCCCGACAAGCCGACGTGGGAGGGCTTCTTCAACCCCCAGACCACGCTGCGCAAGCTCGGCCTGTCGAGTGACGCGGGCGAGGTGGTCGACTTCGGCTGCGGCTACGGCACGTTCGCCATCCCCGCGGCGCGCATCACCACCGCCGTGGTGCATGCCCTGGACATCGATCCGGCCATGGTCGACGTCACGCGCGCCTGGGCCGAACGCGAGGCACTCCCCAACGTGCGGGCATCGGTGCGCGACTTTGTCGTCCAGGGCACGGGGCTCGCCGACGCGAGCGTCGGCTTCGCCATGCTCTTTAACATCCTTCACTGCGAGCAGCCCGACGGGCTGCTGCGCGAGGCGCACCGCATCCTGCGGCCGGGCGGCACGCTGGCGATCATGCACTGGCGCCGCGACATGGCCACGCCGCGGGGGCCGAGCATGGACATTCGCCCGCGGCCCGAGCAGTGCCGCCAATGGGCCGAGCACGCCGGGTTCGAGCGCGCCGGCGAGGGCTTCGTCGATCTGCCGCCCTACCACTGGGGCCTGGCCATGGCAAAGCCGTAGGAAGCCGGCTCCACGGGGCATCGGCCGGCGTCGCCTTCAACGGACGGCCCCGCGAAACAGCGGCAGGTGGTATTGCCCGCCCTCGGTGCGTCGCGGCAGGTCGTCGGCGGGCAGCTTCAGCACCCGCTGGCCGCGACGCTGCTCCACCGCCGTGCCGTGGTAGCAATCCTTCAGCCCGCTGCTGGCAGCGGTGAACCGGCCCTGGCTGTCTTCCAGGACGAAAGCGCGCGAGTGCTTGCGCCCGGAGAAGACCATCCCGCCGAGCACCTCGGTGCGCCCGCCATCGATCGTGTGGAACGCGACGCCCGCGTCCTCGGTCTTGAACCCGAGCACCCACAGGTCCCCGCCGTCGTTGAGCACCATCGGCTCGCCGCGCTCCGGGTCGAGCTGGCGCGCCCACGCCCGCTGGCCATGGAAGCTGACGCACGCGCGCCCGTGGCCCGGCGTCCCGGGCACCACGCCGGTCGTGCAGCAGATGTTTTCGATGAACACCTTGCCCCCGGGCACGCTGTTGTCGTACAGCGGCGAGGTCTGCGTGTGCATGTCGCGAATCACCACCGTCCGCCGGCACGCATGGTCGAAGGTGTGATGCTCGCCGCGCCAGAGCTCCCAGGCGAACAGGGCCTCGAGCAACAACGGCTCGTCGCTGTCCTCGGCGATCACGAAAGCCCCCTGCCCCTTCGACGCGGCGAGGCGGTCGCCCGCGACGAGGTCGACGAAGCTGAAGTCCACGCGGCGGACGCCGGCGCCGATGGTCACGGGCGCGTCGAGCATGTAGTGGCCGGGCTCGAAGACGATCTCGGCGGCGCCGCTGTCCAGCGCCGCCTGAATGGCCGGGGCGTCGTCGTGCTGGCCGTCGCCTTTGGCGCCGAAGGCGCGCACGCCGCAGCGCGTCTCGCCGTCGCGAAGCCCGTCCCAGCGCGGCGGGTGCTCCACCGGCAGGCGCGGCATCGGCTCGGCGTCGGGTTCGAGGCTGACCGACCGCGGCAGCACCAGCTCGCGCACGTGCCCGCCGGCGATGTCCTGCTCGCCCTCGTCCGTGCCCAGCACGCTGTCGTAGCCGGCGGTGCGCAGGTTGGAGACATACAGCGCCCCGGCCTCATGCTCGATGGCCCGCGGCCCCGAGCCGTTGGCTGTTGCATCCAGCAGCACGGTCGAGCCCTGGGGGTGATCGCAGCGCAGCAGCGGCACGTTCACCTCGGCGGTGACGTCGTGCAGGCTCATCCACGCCGAGCCGACGTGGATGCACTGCTTGCGCTGCCCGGTGAACGTCAGGCCCTCGGCCGCGGCGTAGGTCCCCCCGCCGGCGACCGACACAGCCAGGCCGGTGTCAAAGCCTTCGATGCGCACGCGCTCAAGCAGCGCCCCCGTGCAGCCGCCGTGGTCGAGCTGGACGCCGGCGTGGCCCCGGCCGTCGGCGGAGCGGACGACCACGTCGCGCACCGCGCCGGTGTTGGCGCAGAAGAAGTCGAGCCCGATCGCCCCCGGGTTGTCGCGGCCGGTGTCGATGCTCAGGTCGCGCACGTAGTTGGACATGGCGACGTTGGATCGCCGGCCGCGCATCACGGTGACGACGGGTCTGGGCTCAGGCCCGTCGAAGCCCGGCGTGGCGTCGGCGAGCCGGATGATCGTCGCGGCGGCCCCGTCGCCGAAGATGCGGATCTGCCGGTTCAGCTCCGAGCCCAGCGAGTTGGCGAGATTGTCCAGGCTGTAGCTGACGATGTCGCTGACGAGGTAGGTGCCCGCGGGCAGATAGATCGCGGGCAGGTAGGGCAGGTAGCTGGGGAAGATGCACTTGACCTTGCCATCTTCCTTGCGGTTCTCGACGCCCGAGGGCAGGTGCCCGTCGCCGGGCAGCGCCTCGATCTCGCGCACGGTCCGGGCCTGGGCGTCGGCGGTGATGCCCACGACCGCGTCAAAGGCGGCGACGAGCGCGGCCGTGGCGTCGCGGGCGCCCGTGTTGTCGGCGTTGTACGGCGCTTGTGTCACGTCGATGTAGCGCGCGTCGCCGAAGGGACGCAGCCGATCCGGTGCGGGAAGGTATTGGGCGAGGTTCATGGACATGGCGGAGGTCCCGAGGGAGGTTGCTGGACCTGCCATGGTAGCGTCGGAGGGGCCAATGCAGAATTCAGAATGCAGAATTCAGAATTCGGGATTCAGAGTTGCCGAGTTCCGAAGCGGTTGTCATCGCGCGTTCAACGCGTGCGGCATCCACCCGGAACCCCGGACCGCAAGCCCCCTGACACCCGTCCGGTTTCTGAATTCTGAATTCTGCATTCTGCATTGCGCATCGCCCTACCCCGCCAGGGCCATCTCCATCGCCTCGCGGTCGCGGTGGGTGACGGTGGCCTGAAGCTCGATTTCGCCGGCCTCGTGGACGCGCTGAAGAGCCGCGACCGCCTGGGCGTCGAACTGCGTGCCCACGCCCCCATCCAGGCGACGCAGCGCCTCGTCCACCTCCATGCCCCGGCGGTAGGGCCGGCTGGAGGTCATCGCCTCGAAGGCGTCGGCGACGGCGAGGATGCGAGCCTCGAGGCTCATCTCGTCGCCCGTCACGCCGTCGGGATAGCCCTTGCCGTCGATCCGCTCGTGGTGGTGGCGGATCGCCGGCAGGTAGTCGCGGAAGTGGCCGATGCCGTCGAGGATGCGCACCGATTCGAGCGGATGCTCGCGGATCAGCACCCACTCTTCCTCGCTCAGGGCGGTGGGCTTGTTGAGCACGGCGTCGGGGATCTTGAGCTTGCCGATGTCGTGCAGCAGCCCGGCCCAGAACAGCCGGCCGAGCGTGCGCTCGGGCAGGTGCATCTGCTGGCCGATCTG
The DNA here is from genome assembly GCA_007125385.1 of Phycisphaeraceae bacterium. Classification (GTDB taxonomy): domain Bacteria; phylum Planctomycetota; class Phycisphaerae; order Phycisphaerales; family Phycisphaeraceae; genus SKPT01. The sequence goes on from SLDI01000325.1 coordinate 4,454, forward strand.
CACCGCCAGGCGGGCGACGTTCTGCGAATGCCGCGCGGTGTAGGGGCTCTTGGCGTCCACCGCCTTGGCGAAGGCCAGCAGCGACTCGCGCCCCAACTGGTCGAACGCGTCGCCGCGGTTGCGCAGGTGCATGAGCACCAGGCTGTTGAGCCCGCCGACGCCCACGAAGAATCCCAGCCGCGACATCCAGTTCGCCAGCGACTGCGGCTCGCCCGCGGCGACGTCCATCGGCATCCAGGGCCCGGTCATCAGCCCCGCGATTGCGCCCACCAGCACACCCCCGGGCCAGCTCCAGAGGAATCCGGCAGCGATGACCGGCAGGTAGTAGTGGTGCGGCACGAGATAGCCCGTGCCCCCCGCCAGCCAGGTCACCGCCGTGCACGCCAGCAGCAGCGCGGCGACCGCCACCACGCCCGCCACGTGCGCCCCGGGCCGACGACGATGGCGCAGCAGCGGTGAGGCCCACCGCGGCGCATGGCTTGCGACGCCGGTCCATCGGCCGGCAAACTTTTCAAATGAGTCCATGAGACCTTTTCCTGCCTCCTCCAGCTACAGGTCTCTATCGAGGGCTCGGCCCCATCCCTTGAACGCCAACCACGCCGATCGCGCGCACAGGCGACCGTGGCAACGGTCCTGACGGCTGCATCAATCGCGCGATGAGGGACGTCGGGGTAACCCCACCTCGAGGGGGGCCCCGCCGTTACAAACGGGCGCTGCGCGCTCGGACGCCCGTCCCTGAGCGAGTCGGCGAGCGAAGGGCGGGAGGGCTTGTACGGGCTCCACTGTCGCGGGCGTAACGGGCACATTGCGCCGTAAGGCGGATCTGGATGATTCCTTGTGCAGGTGCCACGCAACGCCGTGAACTTTACGCGTGGCGGCGCTGATGTAGGGTGGGTAGAGCGAAGCGAAACCCACCGCGATTCTCGTGGATCCGCGGCAAGACTGGTGGGTTTCGCTTCGCTCTACCCACCCTACAACCGGGCTTGAAGAAGCATGCGTATGAGCGTGCCGCTATTGCGCGAGCTGATACGTTTCCTCGGCGCTGTCGCCGAACAGCCCCAGGACGCGGTGCTCGCGTTGGACGTGGTCGAGCACGCGGCCCATGCCCGGGACGTAGGCCGTCTCCAGCCGGACGTTCGCGCGCGCCAGGGGGATGCTCACGGACTGCTCCTGGATGACGATGTAGGCCTGTTCGGGCCCGTTGGGGGTGGGCACCTCGCGCGTGCCGGCGGTGTGCAGGCGATACGTCGCCCGCCCGCCCATGCTCGCCCGACCGAGCACCCCCTCGATGCGCATGCGCACCTCGCCCTCGTGCACCTGGTCGTCGAGCCGGCCGGGCAGCATGAGCATCGCCGGCTCATAGGCGACGTTGATGTCCTGGCGCAGGTTCTCGTAACGGTGCAGGTGGATCCCGCCATCGTCGGCGATGCGCAGGAACAGGCGGTGGCGGTCCTTGACCTCCAGGATCCAGTCCTCCTCCTGCTGGCGTACCTCGTACTCGTACTGCCGGCCGGCCCGCTCCCCGCGGCTGCGCTCGTAGACGCCGCTCTGGGGCTCGAGGGGGAACAGGTCGACGGCCCGGATGGCGTCCATCTCGTCGCTGCTGACGCTGACGGGGTCGGCGGGGTCGCCGGGGTTGGCGGACGAGCCGCCCGTGATGCCGTTGGAGGCGGCGCAGGCGGCGGCGGCGCCGAAAGTCAGCGACAGGGCGAGGCCGAGCGAGGCGCGGGCATATCGCATGGGCGGGCTCCGGTGGTATAACAGACGGTACGAGCGAAAGTTGCACCTGGATCACCGCCGGTGCCCGACCCTGGCGGGGCACCGTTCCCCGGCCAGGCGGGCCGGGGAGGCGGTGCTCCACCCGGCCTGCGGTCAGTCGCTGCCCAGCAGCTTCACGATCTTGTTGTACAGGCCCAGGATCAGGAACGTCGGGCTCCAGTGGCCGACGAAGTTGGCGTCCTCGGTCCGGCCCATCATCCGCAGCAGCAGGGCAATCACGATCGAGCCGCCCGCCGCCCACAGAAACAGGTCCGACGGCAGCGTCGCCGTACGCTTCTCGATCTCACGCGCGGCCCGGCCTTCCGTCTGGGTGGCGCGATCAGGGTTCGCAATCTCGCTCATGGCTTGTGCCTCCTTGCAGGCATTGCGTGTTCCGGTCGTCGCGGCGGCCAACGTCCCTGTGGCCGACCGCCACTGGTTTGATAGGCCCCGCCACGCCCGGACGACAAGACGCAATCGCCCGGGCGCACGCCGATCGCGCCAAATGGGGGTTTGCCCGGGGGGCCTGTGGAGCGTGGCGGCGCGGATGGCCGTATTATTGACCGTTCAATGGTCAACTTCACCGGGATCCGGCGCATCGGGGGTGCCACGGCTTGACCGCCAAGCGGCAAGCCGTGCGATCATCGGCAAGCGCACGGCTTGCCCTTCGGGACAAGCCGTGGC
>SLDI01000714.1:0-6880 GCA_007125385.1 Phycisphaeraceae bacterium
ACGAAAGGCGCCACGTCCCCCGTGTCCACCACGCCGTCGCGGTTCATGTCGGCCGGCAGGGCGTTGACGAGCCCCTGGCCCGGCGGATGGGCTGTCATGCGAAAGCTCGCCTCGTGGCTCGTGCCCGCGGCGATGACGTCCGGGGCGTCAAGCCACTCCAGCCAGACGCTCAGCGAATCGTCGTTGGGGTCCAGTGTGCCGGCGAGATATCCCTGCACGCCCAGGCTCATCCCGCCATCGTCGATCACCTCCAGGCTTACCGTCGGGCTGTCGGGGAACCAACTCGCCCCGGGGCTGTTGACCAGCTCGACCCTGCGGCCGATCGGCTCGGGCTCGGCGAAGAGGTGGGCGTTGCGCGGCGTGTCGGCCGCCAGACCAAAGCTCGCCTCGCTGCCGTCCGCCCGCTGCCAGCGCACGCGGTCCGCGTCGTAGACGCTCGCGTCGGCGAACATCGACGAGATCGTCGTCAGGCGGAAGCGATCGTTGCCCACGTTGAAAGGCGAGCTGTCCAGCACGATGTCCTGCTCGGCGGTGAAGGTGACGGTGAAATCGACGCTCGTGCGTCCAAGGCCCGGCCTGTCGAAGCTTCGCGTCGTCACCAGCGTCGCCTCGCCGCCGAACGTCCCCTCGATCCGGCTCTCGTAGTCCGCCTGGCCGTCGGTGAACACGTCGCCCCGGCCGACCTGCGGGATGAACTGCAAGCCCTGGGCCGTGCGATAGGAGACGGAGCCGACAACGCTGGTGCCCAGCGCCCCGGTCGTGCCGGTGGCCCGCTGATACGTCGCCCGCATGAAGGTGTTGGCGTGCAGGTCCACGACGGTCAGTGGCCAGCTCGTCGTGCCCGGCACGTTCACGAACGCCTCGACGAGCTTGTGGCTGCCGATCGATGCCCCGTTGTGAAAAAGCGGCACGGGCTGCTCCAGCGCGCCGCCGTCGGCCGCGCGCAGGGCGATCAGGCCGTCGTCGTAGAACGTCACGTCCTGGGCGAGCGCGGGGCCACCGCCCGCCAGCGCGACCGCCAGCGCCACCCCCAGCATCGCGGCTGCCGCGGACAACATGCCCGCCCGTGCCTCGGCTCTGGACATCATCCTCTCACCTCCAAGGGGCGCCCGCTCACCGTGTGCCACTGGCAGGGCCGTCCGCGGCCTTGTCAGTGCGTGACGCCGGGCGGAACCGCATCGAGCATCGTCACTGACAAGCTCCACGGACTCCGCTTGTCAGTGGCACCCGCTTCTCAAGGACATCCTACTGCCGCCGGCGATCCTCCTGCGTCCACGTGCGGTAGATGGAGGTCTCGTGCCCGTCGCGGTTATGCCGCACGGGGTACGACCCGTCCTCGTTCATCTCGATCTCGCGAAAGCCCGCCAGCTCCATCGCCCGCTGGATCTCGGCGTTGGCCATGAAGTGCTCCCACACGAAGCCGCTGCGGTGGTTCTCGATCTGCACGAGTGTGATGCCCACGTCGATGCCGATGACGTCGTCGTTGACCCAGCCGGTGTGCGGATTGAACGCGTCGACGAAGCCGTAGTGCGTCCAGATTTCGTCACCGTAGGCTTCGTACATGTGCCTGAGGGTGGGGATGGTGATGTCGGGGGCGAAGGGGATGGAGCCGGCGGCGGCGCAGGGCACGACGGTGCCGTCGAGGTCGTCGGTGGCCGGGGGCCCGCCCCAGGCGCGGTAATGGTCCGCGGCGTCGGAGGCGGTGACGCCCCACAGCTTCGGGCCCCACTTGGGGAAGCGGTCCTGCATGAGGATGCTCATGCGGCGCTGGGCGCGCGTCGCCAGGACGGAATTCATCCAGTAGTCGGCGTAGTCGTCGCGCCGGCCGCGAAAGTCCACCCACGCCTGCGAGTACTGATGTGTGAACAGAGGCGGGCAGGCGAGAAAGTGCTTGCCGGCGTAGGTGATCTCCGGCCGGCGGGCCCAGGCGTGCCAGATGCGCGGCTCGATGGAGTGCGTCGGCGAGCCGATCGCCATCAGGTAGAGAATCAGGTGCTCGCTGTAGTTGTCCCACTCCGCGTGCAGGAACCCGTTCTCGGGCGTCCAGCCCATGTTCATCAGGTCCGTGCCCGCCATCATCCAGTCCCACTCGACGCGTTCGTAAAGCTTCTGGGCCAGCTCGGCGACCTCGGTGTCGGGAAAGTACTGCCGGGCCGTCAGGGCTCCGGCCAGCAGCAGGGCGGTGTCGATCGACGACAGCTCGCAGTCCCACACGCGCTCGCCCGTGGAGCGGTCGACGAAGTGGTAGAAGAACCCGCGCTCGTGCGGCATCTCGTGCCAGAGGTAGCGCAGCGTCTTGAGGACGCGTTCGTACGCCTCGTCGCGCTCGACCCACCCGCGCTCGGCGGCGATGCACAGGCCTGTGAGCCCGAAGCCCACCGCCGCGATGCTCGAGACCTGAGGCCGATTGCTCCCATCGGCCCGCGCCCGGTCCGCGATCAGTCCCGTGGCCGGGTCCGCCTGCTCCCAGAAGAACAGGAACGACCGCCGTGACAGCTCCTCCAGAAACGCGCGCTCGTCGCTGGCAAGCTCGGCCGCGGGCCACGCGGTTGTCGAGGTGCTGAGCGTCATCACCAGCGCTGCCGCCAGACAGGTCCATCGCATGCCGTTTCGTGCTCCATTGTTCGATAAGCGGGTGTCACTGGCGGATTTCTCGCCAAGCCCCGCGGCGTGAAACGGTTGATGCGGGGTGGCACACGGCATCCCCGCCAGGGTGGTGTGTGCGAACGTCAATGGTACCCGGCACACAGCACCCTTCGGGAGGCTGTGTGGCACCCCGGAAGCATCCCACGTTCGCCTTCGCGAGAAATCCTCCACGGGCACCCGTTCAGCACGTTCTCCGACAGAGCCTAGTCATTGAGCACCTGCAACTGGTTGCCCACGAATCCGATCGGGCCCTCGGGGTGGCCCCAGACCATCCAGGGCGCGTTGCCGATGGGGTCGCGCCGGGCGGTCTCCGGCTCGCGAAAGTCCTCGCGAGCCATGTACTTGCTGTGCCCGTCGAGGAACGACAGGTGCTCGCCGCGCCCGTTGCCGTGCCTTGCGACGTCGGCGTCGGGGGGCGGGCCGGGCGTGCCCCAGTCGATGTCGATCGCCACCACCGCCCACGACGCCTGCCGGATCAGGTCCGTGCGCATGCGCGTGATGCCCGGGATCGTCCCCCCCTGGCCGTCGCTCACCACGCGGTTGTCGTTGAGCTTGTAGTCCGTGTGGAAGACCCGGTCGTCGAGGCCGATCATCTCGCCCGGCAGGCGGTATGGCCCGCCGAGAAACGTCGGGTAAACGGGCGCGTCCCACAGCTCGCCGCTTGTCGCCGTGCGGTCGGCCATCGGGCAGATGAAGATCGTTTCGTCGCCGCCGACGTAATCCCACAGAAACTCGATCTGCCGGCCCTGCAGTTGGGCAACGACCTGCGGCAGGAAGTTGTCGTGGTCCATCGCGTACATCTGCGACGCGAAGGCGATCTGCCGCAGGTTCGACTGGCAGGTCATGTCCCGCGCCCGGTTGCGGACCGATGCCAGCACCGGCAGCAGGATCCCGATCAGCAGCGCGATGATCGACACCACCACCAGCAGCTCGATCAGCGTAAAGCCCCGAGGCCGGTGGCTGCGATTCGATGCCCATGCGGTTGACGCGATCATGGCCAGGCCTCCATCGAAGGAGATCGAGTCGAAAGGTGGGCCGGGCCGCTGAGCCCGTCCCACCGATGTGTCGTCAAAGGGCGCTGGGGCTTACGCCGCGTCGGTGCGGCCGGACGAGCCCCACCAGGGCGGCGGCGCCCAGCAGCAGGGCGGTGCCCGGCTCGGGCACGATCTGGATGTTGGCGAACGTGCCCGTCATCGAGGCGTCCTGCACCGATCCCTGCACGTAGAACGCCAACTGGTAGTCCACCGGCCCGCCCTCGAGGTTGTCCCAGTTGAGCTGCCCGCTGGACTCGATCCCCGCCCCGCGGTCGATGCGGTATTCGACGGTTCCCGGGTCGCCGTTGCCCGGGCGGTAGATCATCTCCATGAAGAGCGATTCGCCCGCGGTGTATCCGTCGCCGGTGCCCAGCGAGCCGAAGCTGTGAAACGGCGCCCCGCCGCCGAAGGCCACGATCTCGCCCGCGTCGGAGTTGACGATGAACAGCGCGTCGCCGGTGACGGGGCTGTTGACGCGGAGGCCGGCCTCCTTGCGGGGCTCGAGGTCACTGACGTCGAGCGTCACGTCCGCGCTGATGCGGAACCCGTCGCCGAGCCCGAACGTCGCCGCCGTCGCCCCGCCGTCGGTCGACGCCACCGCGTCGTGGCGGTTGGCGAAGCCCTCGGCCACGCCGTCGCGATCGTCGAGGATCACCTCGCTGGGAAAATTGTTGGTGACCGTCAGCGTCGAGTCGGGGAAGTCGTTGAACACGCGCTCATTGACGAACATTGCGTTGACGTCGAGCACGCTGGCGTGCGCGGCGCCCGTCGCCAGGGCCGCGAGAACGCCCCCGGCGGCCAGTTGAACGATCCTTGCTTTCATCATGCACCTCCTTTTCCAGGTGAGTTGGCCCGACGCGGGCCGGATCGAAATATGTGTGCCTGTGTTCCCATCAGCGGTCACCGCGCCGGCGGCGCGTCAGCAGCAGCATGGCCGCCGCACCCAGCACCGCCGCCGTGCCCGGCTCGGGCACGGCCGCCGGCTCCGGCCCACCGCCGTTGCCCACGATCAACTGCACGAACGGCGCCACGTCGCCCGTGTCGAACGCCCCGTCGCCGTTGATGTCGCCGATCAGCGCCGGATCGATGCCGTAGGTGTCCGTGTAGCCCTCGGGGTCGGTCAGCGCGAGCACGAACGGCGCCACGTCGCCGGTGTCGACCGCGCCGTCAAGGTTCATGTCGCCGAACAGGTGGGCCGGCAGGGGCTCGAGCGCGATGTTCTCGAATACGGCGCTGCCGAAATCGTCTTCGATGAAGTCGAACTCCACGGCGTTTTGCAGGTAGAGCCCGAGGTGGCTGTCGTCGATCACGCCGTTTTCCAGGTTGCCCATCGGCAGCAGGCCGCTGGATTCGCCGTTGAAGACGTACTCCATGGTCGCGGTCAGCTCGCCGGCGGCGCCGTCGCCCGGGCGGTAGTTGAGCGCCAGCGACGCTGTCTCGCCCAGCGTGTACGCGTCGGTGCCGAACTGGTGGAACGGGAAGATCCCGCCGAACGCCGCCACCTCGCCGTCGCTGGTGACGATGAACAGCCCCTCGCCGGCGATCCCCGTGTCCAGGCGAAGCCCCGCCTCCTTGCGCGGGCTGGTGAACGGGGCGTCCAGGGTCACGTCGAAGGACAACGAGAAGCCGTGCTCGTTGAGCAGGTCGAACGCGCTGGCCCCGCCATCGGCGGAGAACCAGCCCGCGTGCATGTTCGCGAACAGGTTCGTGTCAAAGTCGATCTCGCCGAAGTCCGGCTCATCGAAGCTGAGCTCATTCGGGTAGTCGTTGACGATGTTGAGCGTGCTGTTGGGAAAGTCGTTGAACCGACGCTCCTGGATCATCAGGCTGTCGATCTGGGTCACGCCCGCCCACAGCGGCCCGCCCGTCACCGCCACGACGAGCACGCCAACCCCGCAGAACTTGTACATGGTCTTCTCCTCCAGCATGGGGTCATTCAGGGAAAGAATCAGCCGTCGGCTGGCCCTTGACGATGGCGCCAGCCACAGGTCTGGCGCACGATCAGCTCCGTATCCAGCACCTGGTGGGCCGCCGGCCGGCCCGCGGTGCCCTCGCCCTCGCCCTCGGCCGCGGCCACGGCCATGCGCAAGGCCGTGCGGCCCATCTCCATCATGGGCGAGCGCACCGTCGTCAAGCCCACGTGACGCGCCGGCTCGACATCGTCAAAGCCCACCAGCGCCACGTCCTCGGGAATCCGAATCCCCGCCGCATCGAGCACCGCCCGCACCCCCAGGGCCATCGTGTCGTTGAGCGCGAAGATGGCGTCGGGCAGTTCGCGTCCCGCCTCGAGCCACGCGCTGACCGCCGCCTGGCCGCTGGGCTCGGTGAAGTCACCGGCCCAGAGCAGGTCGGGCCCGAGCTCGCGCTGAGCCGCCGTCAACGCGGCCCAGCAGCCGACCAGCCGCTGCTGCGAGTCGAACGACGCCTGCGGGCCACGGATCACCGCGATTCGCTCATGGCCGCACGCCAGCAGGTGGCGCATCGCCGCCTTCGCCCCGCCGACGTTGTCCACGACCACGCTGGGCACCGCCGCCGACGCGGCCGGCCGATCCAGCAGCACGATCGGCGTGCCCGATTGCACCATCTGCTGGATGAAGGCCTCGGGCATGGACAGGTTCATCAGGAGCAGGGCGTCGACGCGCCCGTCCTGGAGGTACTGCGAGACGAGCTGCTCCTGGTCGTGCTCGCCGTGCGCGAAGCCGACGTTCAGGTGGATGCCGCGCTGCGAGGCGACCTCGTTCATGCCGATGAGGACTTCGCTGAAGAAGCCGCTGGCGATGTAGGGGAAGATCACGCCGAAGGTGTTGGTCCGGCGCGAGCGCAGGGCGCGGGCGGCGTGGTTGCCGGTGTAGCCCAGGGCCTGGACGGCCTCGAGCACGCGCTGCCGCGTCGCCGGGCGAACGTTCCGCGCCCCGTTGAGCACGCGGGAGACGGTGGCGGTGGACAGGTTCGAGAAGTCCGCGACCTGCTTGACGGTGATCGATCGGTTCGTGTAATCGATTACATCCATCACCGGTTCAATGTACCGCCGCCGGCAGGTCGGTCAAGACTTTTCTGCCGCAACGGCGAAAAAACCTGCACAGGTGTCACCATCGACACCGCCATCGCCAACCCCGGTCGATACCGCAAACAATTGTTAAATGATAGTTTATATATGATTCTGGCCGCCCCGAGCCGCTCGCGGCTTCGCGAAACCTCCC
>SLDI01000258.1:0-21508 GCA_007125385.1 Phycisphaeraceae bacterium
AGCAGCAGTTGCTCGACACGCGACAGATGGAGGACAGCCTGTACAAGCGGATGCTGGAGCTGGGGCTGGTGATGGTCGACCCGAGCCGGGTGCGGGCGAACCTGCGCCAACAGATGGACCGGGCCCGGCACGTGTTCCACGAAGACGAGCTGATGTACCTGATCAGCCAGAGCACGGAGCTGGACATCGTGATCCACGGCGTGGGACGGGCCGACGACGAGGGCGGCGTGCGCTACACGTTCCGCGCGATCCGCGTCAACGACGGGGCGGTGCTCGCGGCCGACAGTTGGTCCAGCGACCTGCCGCGGTTCGGCGGCTCGTCGATGCGGCGCGACGCGATGGAGTTCGCCGCGGCCTACGCCACGGGCAGCATGCTGGACCAGATGCTCACCTTCTGGGAGCCGCCCAGCCGGATCAGCGTGATGGTGGCCGGCGCCAGCCATCAGCGCGACGTGTTCGTGGTGATGAACGCCTTCCGCGAGCACGTCCCGGAGGTGGTCAGCGTGGATTTCGACCGCCACGAGACCGGCCGCGAGGGCGGCGTGGGCTTTTTCAACCTGCGCTACACCTCCAGCTACAACGATCTGATCCGTGAAATCAGCCAGCAGGCCGAAAACCTGCCCTTCGACCTGGACGTCAGTGGTACGACGCGCGACACGTTGAACATCCGGCTGACCGATACGTTCTGAAGCCGCGAGCGAGGCGCCGGCGGCGTCGTTCACGCACCCACCTGCCTCGCCGCGGTCTCACCCCACAGGAGCCCCCGCCATGCTTCGCTCATGCCTTATCGCCACGCTGTCGCTGCTGCTTGTTGCCGCGATGATCCACCTGCCCGGCTGCCGCGCCGAGCCGGGCATCGACCGCCGTTTCGGCACGTATTACCAGCACATGGGCGCGCCGTCGCACCGCGTGGTCGAGGCCGCCCGCGAGACGATCGACAACATGGAGTTGCAGCTCATCGACGAATCGACCTCCGGCCATCGCACGCGCTTCCAGACACGCAACGCCTTCGACGCGCGCATCACGATCTCCGTTGAGCCGCGAGGCTCGGAAAGCACCCGTGTCGGCGTGCGGATCACCGGCGGCTCCGAGGGCCTGAGCTCGGAAGTGTTCAACCAGATCCGCGACCGGCTGTGAGGCGGCCCACGCGAGGCCCAGCCGGGGTGTCGCATACGGTTCAGATACAGGCTTGGGCGCAAGGTGCCACGGCTTGCCCCGCGGGGCAAGCCGTGCATGCATCGCATCTGGCACGACCGACCGCGTGCCCATCACCTTCGATGCCGGGTATCATTCCGCTCCGCCCCGAATCCGCTAATCGGGGGCCTTCGCCCAGGGGCTTTGTCCGGAAAACACGACATCTTCCTCGCGGAAGCTGTAGCCACGGATCTGCCCCTTCGGGGCGTCGTCCACGATGTAGTTGACCACGTAGATCTCCCCGTCGTCGAACTGCACCCACCCGGTGTACCCGCAGTCCGCGACCGGGCTGCGGTCGTAGTCGATCGGCATGATGCGAACGCGCGCCTCGTGGCGCGCCTCGGCCAGGCACGAGGCGGCGTCGGTGAACGCGGCGAAGGTGTTCTGCGCCCACCACCCCAGCCACCCTTTGCCGTGATGGGCGTATCGGTGGGTGATCATGATCGCGCCACTGCGGAGCACACCTCCGACCGGCCGATGACACGCCGGAATCGGAAACCGCTCGTGGTCACTCCACGTCCTGCCCCCATCGCGGCTGACACACTTGAACGCATCGAGTCCAAGCTTGGAGTTCTCGCGCAGAAAGCAGACCAGCTCCCCGCCGGGCAGCTCGACGACGCTCGGCTCGCAGAACTTGAGCTGTTCGTCGCGCGCCACGCGAAAGGGGCCCTCCCAGCTCTGGCCCTGATCGTCTGACAGGAACACATCGACGTTCCATGCCTCCTCCCGCTCCTGGTGACAGGCGACCACCCAGCGCCCCGCATGGCCCTCGCTCTTCAGCTCGATCACCCGATCGAGTCCGCCGCCGTTGATCGGTGTCTTCGCCGGGCTCGACCACGTCTCGCCGCCGTCGGTGCTGAACAACATGAACACATCGACGGACACCCCGTATGCCTTGGGCGGATGATGCTTGTCCACCAGGGCGCACAGCCGGCCATCGGCGAGGCAGACAATGCGTGGATTGTCCCAGAACGGCGTCTTGCGGTGTTCCCCGCGAAGGGCGTCGGTCAGCGGTCGCTTGGGTGCCCACGTGCGGCCCCGGTCGTCGGAGACGGTAAACATCATCCGGGTGTAGCCGCGGTCGGCGTGGTGCGTGCACTCGGCGAACACGCAGACGAGCCGACCCGCCGGCGTCAAGGCCACGTCCGGCCAGGCCTCGTAGATCGCATCGTCACGGCTGACCGCAAAACACTTCAGATGTGTCGCTGCCATGCATCTACTCTCCCTGTGGTTCCACGGCATGAGTCAGGCCATCCTCGCCCCCCCACGGACGTCCCGCTCATGGACTCGCTCGCCAGCTCCATCGGCGACACCGACACGCTCATCGCCGAGAGGATCGACGCCCAGCCCGACCGGCGGCCACCTCGATAATCGGACGTTCCCCGGTAGACTCCCGGCCAGCCCGTTGCCGGCCTTGCCCACGAGCAGGGTAGCACAACCGCTAGCCCGGGCGGGCGATCTGCCGTCCCGGCTGGCCAATCCACTGCCGCTGGCCGATCCCGCCACGGGCAGGCCGCGCAAACCACCGCCACCTTGCGAGAGGCCGGAACCTGACTGCCCCCGATCCCGTCTCCGGCGGTACCGCCCACGAGGGCGCGTGCATGTAATCGTTCGCCCGGCTTTGGGGACGGCGCGGAGCGCAGGAACACCGATACCCACCTCCTAACCAAGCGGCTCAGCGAGGAGGAAGCGGTAAGCTGGCCGGCCTTTTGACCAGGCATAACCCGTCGGGCAGTGAGCCCCCGGCGTCAACAGGGCCTGGAAGCGGCACCTTCGGCCGCTTCATTCAAGCCCCACTGCCCAGCACCCGCGTCACGCCGCGCGGCGCCGACGCAGCAGCATCAGCCCGCCGAGGCCCAGCAGCGCCAGGCTGCCCGGCTCCGGCACGGTCGCCGAACCGCCGCCAACGAGCATCTGCACGAACGGCGCCACGTCACCCGTGTCGAACGCGCCGTCGTTGTTGATGTCGCCGGCGGCGATCATCGTCGCCTCGTCCACGCCGAACTGGCTCTGGTAGGCCGCCGCATCCGTCAACGCCAGCACGAACGGCGCCACGTCGCCGGTGTCCACCACGCCGTCGAAGTTCATGTCGCCCGGAATCAGCTCGGGCGCGGTGGTGACCCGCAGGTTGTCGACCCAGATGGTCCCGGGGTTGCCCAGGTTGTTGTTGGTGCCAATGCGGAACTGCATCCACGGGGCATTGGGGTCGAAGCCTTCGAGGTCGCTGAAGTCGTACTCGATGGTGGTGGTCTGGCCGTCGCCGTCGAGCGACTGGTAGACCACGTCGCCGGAGTTGAACCCCTCGCCCTGGAACTGGAGCCAGATCTGATGGAACTCTCCCTCGCCGGTCGTGGCATCGGCGGTGACGTCGACGCGCAGCAGGCGATTGTCGTCGAGCACGTTGGCCAAGGGTCCGGCGTGCGGCGAGACGATCGAGAACGGGCCGAACAGGGCCACACCCCAGCCGGAGGAGACCTCGTGCACCGCACTGTAGCTGCCGTGCGTCACGCCCACGTCCGGCGAGAACGTGTCAATGAACTGCTCGCCCTCGTCCAGCGTCCAGCCCTCGTGGTCATTCTCCCACGAATAAAGCACGATCTCCTCGGCCTGGATGGGGCTGACGAAGAGGCCGGCGGCGATGATCGTGATCAGTGTCCTTCGTTTCATTGCCTTCTCCTTGTCCTGATGTGGAATACGAAATGGTCACGCACGCCGCAGCGGTCGGACGTTCCGCGGGGCGGCGTCAGTCGGGCAGGCGGTAAAAGTCCTCGGCATTCTGGGAGATCTCGTCGATGGCGATGCGGCGCGCGTGGCCGTCAAAAAACACGACGTTCACCGTGGCGCCGGGATGGCGCGCGCGGGGCAGGCCGGTGACGGAAAAATCGAGCGTCGCGTCGCTGGGATTGTCGTCGACGTTGTACATGTGCTGCAGGTCGCCGAACGCGTCGACCATCTGCAGCAGACGGCCGGGGTTGCGCATCTCGCGTTCGTGGTAGCGAGACCAGATGTCCTGCGCCCATTCGTTCTCGTCCCAGGTCTTCTGCACGTTGCGGCCGTAGGTCGCCCACATGAGGCTGTACTCCTGGCCGACCGCCGCGTCGGGGCACAGGTGCGATCGCGGCCACTCGGTCCAGCCACTGCCGCGGATCTGCACCCCCATGAAGATGGCGAAATCCCGGTCGGCATACCACTCGGGATGCTCGCGATGCTCTCTGCGGTCGCGGGCAGCGGGCGTCCAGCCATCATGGTCGTGGGTGTACTGTTCGTTGGCCAGGCCGTACTGGCGCAGCAGCGTCAGGCACTGCATCGCGCGGGCCTGGGCCCGCGCCGAGGCGAGTGCCGGCAGGAGGATGGAGATCAGCAGGGCGATGATCGAGATCACGACCAGCAGTTCGATGAGGGTGAAACCCTGCTGCCGGGGATCGCGGCGGAGCGGGTGGCGGAGCGGGTGGCGGCGGGGGTGGAACCGGTTCATGTGCAGGCTCCTTGGCAAGCGGCCGGGCAAGCCACGCCGATCAGCCCCCCGCGCTGCGGTATCACGGCGGCCACGCTGAGCAAGCGGAGACGCTGACAGCGGGTGCACTCTTGTGTTGGCGGGTGGGGGCCCATCGATGCCTCCTTCGCTGGCCCTGCTCGCCGATCGCCGCGTCACACGCCGGTGAAAGGGTGGAGTGCCCATGAGCAACTGTTGACCAAAATAGCTCACGGGCGCCGACCTGTCAATCCCCGGCCGCAGGGTTCCGCGCAACAGCGGCGCCCGCGCCAGGTGATGCGGGGCAATAGTTGCTCCACTTTTCGGCCATCACACCGCCAGGGAGCCTTCACGATGGGCGGACGCCCCCCCCAACGCCCGGCTCCGTCCTCTTGCCCGCCCTCGGCCTCGTCCGCCGACGAGGGGCAGCGCGGGCCCCCCCCGCTGCCGGCTCCTGCGCGCCGACAACAAGATCATCTGGCCGGGACCGGAGATCCGCGAGGGGTACGTCCACGGCCACGGCCGCGTCAGCGATCCGCGGAGTAGCGGCACCGCTGGGCAGCGCGGCGTTCGCGTCAGCCACCGACCGAGGGCGAGGTCACTGGGCGTCATGCCGCGCAAGAACAACCCACGGCGCTGGCCGTGGGCTGTCGCGTGGATCAGCGTGGCAGACGGCGCGATCGGCCTCAGCGCCGGCGGCGCATCAGCAGGCCCATCGCCCCCAGGGCGACCAGGCCCAGGCTCGTCGGCTCGGGGATGGCGCGGAAGTTGTCGAGGTACACGTCGCCGCCTTCCCAGCCACCGGCCGTGTCCATGCGGATATGGAAGCGGACCTGCGCATCGCCTGCCACGATTTCCGGCAACTGATCGCCGTACTCGAACGAAAGCGTGCCGCTCTGCAGACGCTGTGCCTCGCCATCGACGCCGAACCACTGGCCGTCAATATTGCCCTCGAGGCGCAGCCAGGCGTTGACGTCCTGCCAGGACTGCTCGGGGATGTCCGCGATCCTCAGGTCGACCAGCAGCGTGTCGTTGCCGATCAGCAGTTCCGGCGTGTCGTCAAACCATTCGCTCTGGATGTTGGTCCATTCGACAACGTTGACGACGGCGGCGTACTCGCCGTGCGTGACGCCGTCAGGGTCCTGCGTGAACCCGTCAATGCCCTCCCAGCCTTGGGCGTCGTTCTCCCAACTGAACAGCACGCCGCCGTGGGCGGTGGTGCCCAGCGCCAGAGTCGTCGCCAGAATCATGGCACACTTGAGCGAGAAACGATTCATGATGATTCCTCCTTTAACACGAAACAGAAAAGAAGAGCGAGAGGACGCCAACGTCGGTCATCTATCTCCCACTCCTTGAACGGGTCGGATCGGTGCCCCTTTCCCACGGCAGAGCCGACTCAGCGCCAGCGCATCAGCAGCCACGGTGCCGTGGCCCCGAGCAGTCCGGCGGTGCCGGGCTCGGGCAGGCTCGACACCTGGGGCGCCACAAGCAACTCCACGAACGGTGCCACATCGGCGGTGTCAAAAGCGCCGTCGCCGTTGATGTCGCCCAGGGCGTTCATCGTCGCCTGGTCGACACCGAACTGGTCCAGGTAAGCATCGGGGTCGGTCAACGCCAGGACGAAGGGCCCCACGTCGCCGGCGTCCACGACGCCATCGAGGTTCATGTCCCCGGCCGGCGCGTGGGCCCCGGGCGAAAGTCGTATGTGCAGGTAGATCGGCGACTCGTCCACCGACAGGAGGATGGTGGCCCCGTCGTGCTCGAAGCCCACCTCCGGCGCGTCGCCTTCCTCCAGCGGCATCCGTTCGGCCCGGATCACCTCGCCGGGCAGATCCTCCAGGAGCACGTCCATCTGTCGATCGCTGCCCGTCGGCGACCAGATCGCCCAGATGACCCGCTCCGGGTCGTCCTCGTGCTCGTAGGCGTAGACGTAGAGATCGTCTGGATCCTGCCGAACCACGTCGCTGAACCGGTAGTCGCCCAGCGTGGCCTTGAGGTGGCTCATGGCCCAGAACGAGGGCTTTGGTTCGTAGTGGCGCATCAGACCCGACGAGCCATGCACGCTGGCACTGTCGCTGTCGTTGAACCAGAACATGTACGCCCGTTCCATCTCCATCTCCGAGAAAACCAGGAACGAGCGGATCAGGTACCGGGCCTGCTCGGTGTCGCTGACGCCGATCCACTGGGCGAACTCGGTGTCGGGGTCCGGCTCCTGGGTGCTCGAGTCGTAGCCGAACTCGGTGACCCAGACCTCGCTGTCGCCGGCGTGCTCGTCGCGCCAGTCGATGATCTGCTCGATGCTGGTGAGGTACTCGATGTCCGGGTCCTCGGGGTAGCTGCGCTGCCAGGTGGGCCAGCCCTCGATCGACGGGTAGGAGTGGGTGGCCAAGACGTCCACGAGCTCTGTCATGTCGGCGAAGAGGTCGATCGACTTGGCGTACTGATGGCTGGGCCCGCGGGTCACGTTGGGGGTGACGATGGGCAGGGCCGGGTCGACCTCGCGCACGCCCTCGGCCATGTTCTTGAAGATCGTCTTGAACAGCCCGTCGCTGATGTTGCCCGGCTCGTTGCCGAGTTGAACGGATGCGACCAGCCCGTTGCCGACGCTCGGCCCGAAGTGCTCCGCGAACGCCCTGCCATAGGCGCGAGCCGCGCCGGCGGGGTCGTCCCAGGCCTCGTCGGTGAATCCGTCGAACATCAGCACGGCGTTGATCCGGTAGCCCTGTTCGACCCAGGGCTCGTAAAGCTCGTCCCAGTTGATCCAGTTCCACCGGTCGTGGGGGAAGTTGGTGGGCTCTCCCGGGCTGGCGATGTCGAAGTTGACCGGGTGATACTCCCGGATCAGGCTCGTGGCCGGGCGGAACATCTCGGGCACGCCCTCGACGCCCCGGTCGAAGATCTGCGCGACATGCACGTTCATGCCCATGAAGTCGCGCATCAGCGGCCGCTCGTCCTCCCCCTGGGCCCACGGGCCGCCCATCAGCATCAGCGCACCCGCCAGCCCGACCATGCCTGTCCTGCTCAACTTGCTCATGCCGTCTGTCTCTCCTTTCTCGGAAACTCGCCGGGTGTCAACGGAAGGACACGGCCATCTCCACAAGAGCGAGGTCGTGCAGCGCTGCGCGCGGCCTCGAGACGGCCCCAAGGCTCATCAGCAACGTTGAGCAACTCTTGCACTATCCTCCGCCAAGATACCGCCTTGCCGTTGCGCGGTCAAGAAAAACCTGCGAGATAACGCCCGCCCCCCCGCGCCACTCGCGAACCCGGCCCGCCGTGTCCCACCGATCGCGAAATCGTGAGAAACAGTTGCATAAGCCGGCCCCACCCGGTAGGCTCAGCAGCGCAGCGGAATCCCCGGCGAGGCGGCAGGCCCGTCGGACGGCTGGCCACGGCAGGGCTCGGTGTCCGCCACGCGGACCATGCCGCCCCCGGAACACACTTGGCCGCACACCGGGCGCTCACCCTGAGCGCCTTGGCCCGCCTCGCCCATCCGCCGCTGCCGTGGCTTGACACATGCCGCCGTGAACCAGGGGCGCATCACCCCCATCGCCCCTGCTCAGGTCAAAGGAGCCTGGTTATGGGTCTCAGAGCCGCGATCAACAGCCACGCCGCCACCGCCACCGCCCTGGCCGTCGTTATTCTGTCCGTGGCCCTGGGGGTCATGCTCTGGAGCAGCGCCGACCGCGGCCCCCGCGCCGCCGACAACGCTTACTTCTACGACCCGATCGTGGACGAACTGTTCCTTGGCGACCCGGGCCAGCTTCCGCCGATCGAGGGGCCCTCCGGCGAGCGCGTCGCGGTGCGGGCGCACCTATTCAGTTGCGGCCCATGTCCCGCTCCGGCCGAGGTGGTCGGCCTTGGCCGCGAGGAAATCGAGGCGGCCACGGGAGCCTACGTGGCCTACCTGACGCGGTACACGGACGAGGCCTTGGAACTGGCCGCGGGGCGGGAGCGGGACGCGGAGGCGATGCGCCGGATCCACCTGGAAGGCCGGTTGGTCCGCTCGCCGCGCCACGAGCGGTGGGTGGCCGCTCACGAAGGGGCCGGGCGACGGATCCAGGCCCAGGCCCGCCTGCGCTGTGGCGAGGCGCCGGCGCAGGCGTGCGAGCCGGATGGGTGAGCGGGAAACGCTTGCTGGCGCTGGGGCTGGGCCGGGCCGGGGCCTGAGGGGCGACCCTCTCATCTCGATAATTGCCTTGTCAAATGGGAGCCGTCGCCCTTGCGGGCGAGCCTGCGGCCGTTTGAGCGGGGTCTGCCCTTGACCGCCCAGTCACCCCACGCTAAGTTGAGCAACAATTGCTCGACCGGTGCCCGCGGGCCAGACGTCGGAGCGGGTTCGGTGAGCCATGCCCTTCAGGAGCCGCACCGATGTCCAGCCCCCTCAGCCTCCTGCTCTGCCTCGGGTGCCTGCTCCTGCTGCCGGCGCTCGCCCACGCCGCCGGCGATCGCCCGCAGGACATCTTCGGCCCGCTGCGCCTGATCGATGAAGCCATCGCCGGCGAGGAACGCCCCCGCCACCAGTTCACCGAGTCCGAGCCCGGCGTCAGCGAGCTGCGCGAGATCCTCGGCCGCACCAGCCGGGTCATCGCCAACACCGGCGAGCAGGCGCGCTACGTGGCTCTTCGCCTCGGCCGCGACATGGGCCTGCGCGCCAACGCCCAATATGTGCTCGTCGTCGAATACCCCGAAGATCAGCCGCGGATGATGAAGATTCACAACCGCGGAGCCGAGACGTCGCGCGGCCTCTACACGGGCAACACCGTCGGCGACGTGCTGCACGGCCGATACGTCGATCACAACCTCGAGTCGCTGGAGTATCCGCTCAGCGGCCGGCACGAGCCGTTCCAGATGCTCTTCACCCTCCACGACCGCTACGCCGGCATCAAGCAGCCGCGCGGCGGCAGCTTCCCACGCGACCTCGTGCCCGACGACGGCGTGCCGGTGATCATCTCGCAGTGGCGCGCCCGCAATGCCCCGCGATCGCACGGCGCCGCCTGGTCCCGCGTCGCGCTGTACGAGGTGCTCGAGCCCGAGGCGCTGGAGCTGGCGATCAATTATCCACCGGGCGACCTGCCCCGCCGTCATCTGTTCTGGCGCGAGGAGATGTCCAACGGGCTGGTCGGGCGCGATGACCCGGGCTGGGACGACGAGATCAACTCGTACCGCGCCAAGGCGGACCTCATGCTCTTCCTGGGCATGAACACCTACACCATCGACATGCTCGAGTTCGGGCACAACCAGGGCTGGGACTCGGGTCCGGGCGGGGGCGACGACTGGGTCTACCAGAATGCCTCGCCGCAGCGCTGGCGGAACGTGCTGCACATGCTGCGCGACGAGGGCTACCCCTTCACCATGCTCCCCTACTACGAGTACGCCGGCAGCGTGGGGCAGAACAGCCCGGGGCGGCGCAAGTATGCCCGGCCGCTCGGCGACATCGACGCCTACACGCACGTGACCTGGTCGGAGCGCGCCTACGCCGACGTCACCGAGCCGATCATTCTCGAGGACGCAAAGAAGGTGATCGACCTGACGATCAACCGCTTCTCGGACGTGATGCCGTTCACCGGCGCCTGGTTCCGCACCCGGCCGAGCCACATCCCCGTCAGCTTTTCCGACGACGCGCTGCGACGCTTCGCCGACGATGAGATGGACGGCGACACCGTGACGCGCGAGCAACTGCGCCGGGGGGGCGAGCTCTACGATCGGTACATCGCGTGGTGGCAGGGCCAGCGCAAGGCGTTCTTCGAGGCGCTGCGCGACCACATGCGTGCCAACGGCAGCGAGGATGCGATGATCCTGTTCACCGCCGACTCCAGCGAGCCGGGGGTGCGGCTGCGCTTGCCGGGACGTACGGTGGTCACGAACGATGTCCAGGGCTGGGCCCGGGTGATCGAGGAGCGTTCGCTTGACGTGCGGCCGGTGGCCTTCGACCGCGTCGTCGGCGAGCGCATGCACCTTGATGCGCAGTTGCTGCCGCACCCGACCTGGGGCCAGTGGGAATGGGAGCATTCGGTTCCGCGGCCGGACCCGGACAACTACCAGGACACGCCGGGCATCGTGCACAGCTACACGTTCAACCGGCTGTACACGGTCAGCGACGCCGAATCGTTCGACGCCTTCCGCACGCCGGCGGGTCTGGGCATCGTCAGGCACTACGGGCTCAACGAGAACGAGATGGACGAAAAGCTGGGCTACTTCGTGATGGATATGGACCGCACCCGCGCCCACATGATGCACGCGGAAGTGGTGGCGATGGCGCACGGCGACCCGTGGTACATCGGCTATCTGGCCGGCCACTGCTTCAACCGCGGCTTCCCCGGCTACGCCCGGCGGTTCAACCAGGCGTTTCTCGCCCTGCCGGCCCTGCCCAGCGAGGTGCTGCCCGAGGCCAGTTCTCACGAGCAGGTGATCGTGCGCGCCATCGCCACCGCCGGCCACGGCACGTTCCTCGCCGTGGCGAACACGAGCATGCATCCGCAGCCCGACGTGACGGTGACGCTGCCCGTCCAGGGCGAGCTGTTTGACGCGGCCACCGGCCAGCCGCTCGAGACCCAGGGCGCCGAGCTGACGCTGGACATGGATGCCGCCGAGCTGCGCGCGTTGCACATCCGCTAGAGCGCGTTCAGTCCATTCGTAGCGGGTTGGGTGCCACTGACAAGCGGAGTCCGCGGAGCTTGTCAGTGCGAAATGGCGGTGCGGACCCGCAAGCCTGCTCGACACTGACAAGGCCGGGGACGGCCTTGTCAGTGGCACCCGCTACGATTGGGTTGAACGCTTCTAAGCCGCGGGCTCAAGCGCGCGCTGCCGAGCCGTCGCCCGCCAGGGCATCGGCCTGGCCCGGGCCGCCAAAGCGGTTGACGCACTGGAACACCGGCGGGGCCGTCAGCTCCGCCAGGGCCAGGTCCCGGGCGCTGTGGATCTCGAACGTGAAGCGGTCGCCCGGCACGAGCGTGAGCATCTGGTCGCTGACCGTCGCCTCGAAATCCAGCCGGTCGGCGAACAGGCACAGATCACGAAGCAGCGAACGGGCTGTGATCGTCAGGCGATGCACGTCGCCCTGCCGGCTGAGCTCGGCGTCGAAGGCGGGGTCGGGGTAGGCGAGCTGCTTGTCCGGTCGGAAGAACGACGTTGCCCGATCGCCGCCGAACTCCGCGAGCAGGAGGCTCTGCACATCGCCGGCCATCGCCTCGGGTACCGCGGCGCTGGCCGTCTGCCAGGGCTCGACCGTCATCGCCTGGCGATGCGACGCGAGCTCGCGCCCATCCAGGGCCAGTTGGCGAAGCTCGAGCGTGGCGGCCCAGGGCTGAGCGGTGTCGTTGTGCAGGTAGACCGCCAGCGGCGGATCGAGCGCCGCCGCCGGCGGCTCGATCACCCGCCGGGGCTTGATCGTGATCAGGCGCGGGGCGAAGAAGCGGCGGCTGGCGTACCACAGCGGCTTGGGCCGGCCCTGGCCGTCGATCGCCGACCAGCTTGACGCCGGCCAGCAGTCGTTGAGCTGCCAGTACAGCGCGCCACCGTTCCACGGGCTCAAGGCGCGGAACCAGCTCACCGCCATCTCCAGCGCCCTGGCCTGCATCACCTGCGCCAGGTACAGCCAGTCATCAAAGCGATCCGGGGCCGAGGGAACGGGAAAGTCATCGGCCAGGCGTTCGTTGGTCTGCTCCTGCCCGTCACGCTGGGCGCTGTTGCGGTTGTGATGACGCATCGCCGGGCTGTCCCATCGCCGCTCGGTCGGGGGGATCACGTGCGCCAGCGTCGGCCAGCACGCCGGGCCGTGGAAGCCGAACTCACTGCTCATCCGCGGATAATGGGCCAGATAGTTGCGATACTCGCCCGGGCCGTGCCAGACGTCCCAGATATGGCGGTTGCCGTATTCGTTGTCGTTGGGGTGGCGCTGCATCGTGCCCGAGTAGGGCGAAGAGGGCCAGTACGGCCGCGTCCCGTCCCACTTGGCCACGGCCTCGGGCAGCACGCCAAAGTAGTAGCCGGCGCCCCACGTCCGGCTGCCCTCGACGCGCGGCCGGCGCCACGGCTCGCCCCAGTCGAACGTGCCCCAGATGTTCTCGTTGCTCCCGTTCCAGATCACCAGGCTCGGGTGACGCGCCAGGCGCGCAACGTTGTCCGCAGCCTCGGCGGCGACGAGCGAAGCGAACGGCTCCTCCTCGGGATAAAGCGCGCAGGCGAAGCAGAAGTCCTGCCACACCATGATGCCCAACTCGTCGCAATGCTCGTAGAAATCAGGGGATTCATAGATCCCGCCGCCCCAGACGCGGAGCATGTTCATGTTCGCCTCGCGGGCCTGCTCGATCCGCCGGCGGTAGCGCTGGGGGGTGAGGCGGCTGGGGAAGCAGTCGTCGGGGATCCAGTTGGCGCCCTTGCAATAGACGCGCCGGCCGTTGAGCTTCAGGTGAAACGTCGCGCCCTGCTTGCCCGCGACCGGGCCGTCGGCCCAGGGTCGGGCGTCGGGCTCGGTGACCAGCTCGACGCTGCGCAGCCCGATGCGATGGCTCACCTGCTGCACCGCCTCGCCCCGGGCATCCTCCAGACGCACCGTCAGGCGATAGAGCGCCGCGTCACCGTGGCCGACGGGCCACCACAGCCGCGGCCGGTCGATGCTCACCTCGTCGCCGGCGCATTGGCCCGCGGCGACGGCGAGGTGGCCGTCGGCGACACCTCGGCCGTCCGGGTCGTCCAGGCGCCAGCTCAGCGCCAGCGTGGCCGGCGCGTCGGCGTGGGCCGCGGCGGTGTCGACGCGCAACGCGACCTCGGCGCGGTCGGCGTCGGCGCGGGTCACCAGCGGCCGCACGCGCTCGATCCGTCCCCCACTGTACGCCTCGATGCGGATCGGCCGCCAGATGCCCGCGGTGACCAGCGCCGGGCCCCAGTCCCACCCGAAGTTGCACGCCATCTTGCGGATGAAGTTGTGCGGCAGGGGCGGGTTCGAGCCGTTGCCCGTCGCCGGCAACGTGCCCAGCCGCTGCTGCTGCGCCCGGGCCCAGGCCAATGGCGAGTCGAACCGCACGGTCAGCTCGTTGCCCGAGACCCGGGCCAGGTGCGTGATGTCGAACCGGCAGGCGGTGTGCATGTTGAGCGATCGGCCAACGACCACTCCGTTGAACGTCAGGGTGGCGATGGTGTCCAGGCCGTCGCACGCCAGCTCGATCCGCTGCTGGGCCAGGGCCTCGGCGGGCAGGTCGAAGCCGGTGGCGTAGAGCCAGTCGCACTGGCCGATCCAGGCCTGGGCCAGGTCGTTGCCGTCGCGGTAGGGGTCATCGATGAGCCCGGCCGCGAGCAGGTCGGTGTGGACGCAGCCGGGGACGGTGGCGCGGACGCTTCTCCCGTGCAGGCCGCGCGGGGCGGCATCGGCGGCTCGGCCGGGGGCCAGGCACAACGACCAGGGTCCGTCTAGGGGCTTGACGTGCATCATCGCCACCGATAGTAGCTCGCCCGCCGCCGGGCACGTGTTGGCCGGCGCCACAGCCTGCCGCGGCCGGGGCGTCGGAACAGGGCCGGTGCCGGGCCGGATCCCCGCCAGGCCGTTGCCGTGCGCGGACGCGCCGCCGGCCAGGGCCACCCACGGCGGGGGGTTGACGACGTGCTCTCCCGAGCGGGTGCAACTCTTGCCCAGTATGAGGCCCGCCCGCTCCACCGTCAAGGTCCACGCCCCGATCTTGAGGTGTCGGGACGCGCCGCCATCTCCCGGCCCCGGGCTCGCGAGCCACAGTTGCCCCCAGCTCGGCGCCAAGGCGCGGCCTCAGCCGGG
The DNA here is from genome assembly GCA_007125385.1 of Phycisphaeraceae bacterium. Classification (GTDB taxonomy): domain Bacteria; phylum Planctomycetota; class Phycisphaerae; order Phycisphaerales; family Phycisphaeraceae; genus SKPT01. The sequence continues at coordinate 14,430 of SLDI01000258.1, forward strand.
GAAGATGCGATAGCGCACGGGCGTCAGCCCGGTGTGGAAGAAGTAGCCGGCCCCCACGAGCATCCAGAACATGGCCATGAGCAGTTCGCCGGCGATGATGCCGATCATGATCGGCTTGACGTTGTGGTGGGCGCGCATGCCCCCGAGCCCGACGACCGAGGCCTTGATCACCCAGCCGAGCAGGAACGAGAAGGCGAAGGCGATCATGGGATTGGTGCCCCAGAGGACGAAGGCCACGGGGTGCAACGGCCACCAGGTCAGCCGCAGACGGGCCATGGCGGTGATCAGCACCAGCGCCAGGCCCAGCCCGGTCCACCTCAGCGCCCCCGGTTCCGGCCGGGCCGAGCCCAGGCGCTGCGTCTCGTGCGTCTGCATCGAGTCAGCCAGGCGGTCGATCGACGCCAGCTCGCCGACGTGCCGCGAGCCCTCGTCAAAGGGCATGGCCGGAAGCATGTAACGCATCCAGGCGTCGGTGCCGGCCACGCCGTGCTGGTATTGCAGCGTCAGGGTCATGGCGCCGGCGACGAGCAGTCCCGTCACGACCATGACCACCAGCCAGGGGGCGAGGCGCCCGGGGCTGGCGTTGTCGCGGCCTTCGACCATCTTCAGGCCGTTGCAGATGTAGGGCATCAGCGTCTCGCGCGGGTCGCCGACGATCAGCACGCTCGCCAGCGCCAGGCCCAGGTAGGCGGTGGGCCCGATCGCCTCGATGCCGAACAAGGCCGTCAGCACCCCCACGGGCAGCCACCAGGCTTGCAGGAAAAAGATGCCCGTCTCCACGACGACGCGGCTCATGACCAGGAACGTCAGCAGCACCATCGCCACCAGCGAAGCGCTCAGCAGCCAGTCCAGGCCGGCCTGCCGCGTCCAGATCACCGCCAGCACGACGGTCAGCGCCAGGGCCCGCGCCGCCCAGACGCTGTAACGCGGCACGTCGGCGCCGCCGCGGCCGAGGCCCATCGCCGAGCCGGCGACCTGCAGGTAGTAGCGTCGGCCGCTGTAGAGCACCATCGCCGCGACGCCGAGGTAGGCGCCAAAGCGCAGCAGGTTGCCCGTGTCGCTGGTGATGTAGCCCTGGTCCAGCGATGTGCCGTAGCCCAGCATCGCCACCCCCAGGACAATGAAAAGCAACTGCGAGATGCCCAGGCTGAAGCTCACCGAGCTGGCCAGGAAAAAGCTGAAGGCCACGACGGTGAGATAGATCGTCGGCTCGAAGTAGGCGTTGGCGCCGTAGACGCGCGCGGCGTTGGGCATCACGTCGCGCAACGCGCCGAAGTCCAGGACGCGCACGATCCGTGGCCAGGGCCCGCCGTACCACGCGTGCAGGCCGTTGATCCCGTGCAGCAGCACCGGCACCAGTAGGGCGTACCAGAAGCCGCGATGCCGGGCGATCTGCGGCAGCAGCGCCCCGGGCTGGCGCTCGGCGATCTCCGTCACGAAGCGCGCCAGCGGATAGGCCAGCAACTCGTGCCGCGACCACTGCGGATGCACGATCAGCGCCAGCGCGATGGCCGCCAGCGCCAGCAGCAGCGCCAGGCCGGCCCAGAGGCGCAGCGTCGGCCACCAGGCGTGCCACGGCACGGCCGCGGGATCGAAATCCCCCGACCCGGAGAAAAACTCATCGAGCACCGCCGGCTCGGCCCGGCCGCCGGTCACCAGCAACCCTTGCCCGTGCGGCGTCGACACCAGCACGTCCGACCAGATCGTCGTCAGCGCGGCCCGCGCGGCGTGACGGCGCCAATGCTCGGCCTCACGACGCAAGCGATCGGCCTCCCCGCCGGACGTCGCCGCCTCGGCCCGATCAGACGCCCGCCGTGCGAGCTCCAGCGGCGCCCGCGCCGGCTCCGGCAGCGATCGCTCCGCCACCAGACGATCCACGAGTTCGCCCGCCTCGATCAGCTCCGCGTTGAGCCGGGCCAGCAGCGCCTCGCGCTGCGAAGGGCTCAACGACTCGGCGTCGGCTTCGACCAGCTCCCGCGCCCGATCACCGATTTCACTGGCGACGATCCGCTTCGCCGGATCGGCGTCGGCGCCGGGCTGGCGGCGCGCGCGCTGAGCCAGCGCCTGCCAGTCGGTGACGTGCCCCGGCGCCAGGCGCGGCTCGCCGCCGGGCAGGTAGGCCATGATCTCGCTGCCGCGCCACGCCGGCTCGACGCCCAGCCAGTGGGCCGGCATGGCGGTGACGGTGCCCAAGCCGCGGTAGAACCCCGAGCCCGGCCAGGCGCACGCCGCCAGTGCGATCGCCACGACCACCGCCAGTTCGCCGCCGCTCAACGGCCAGTGCCCGCGCAGGCACCCCAGCAGCGGGTTGACCACCAGCAGCAGCGCCATCGCCGTGCCGAACACCGCCACCGGCAGGTGGTTGCCGATGAGCATCGTCTGGTAGATGACGAAGTCGTTGAAGTAGGTGACCGCCGAGATCGCCAGGCCCAGCAGCAGACCGAGAACCACCGCGCGAACGCTCATGCAACGCCTGCCTTGACGAGCCGGGGCTCACGGCCCGGCCGGCCACACGCCGGGGGCTCAGGCCGCCGTGATGGCCTGAACCGACTCACGCTGGATCAGGCTGTTCTTGACGACCGAGCGGGTCGGCGAGCTCTGCTTTTCGTGAATCTGCTCGATGACCAGCCTGACCGTCTCGCGGGCCAGCTCATCCAGCGGCTGCGCCAGCGACGTCAGCGGCGGATGCACGAACTGCGAGACGCGCTCGTTCTCCAAGCCCACCACCGACAGGCCCTGGGGCACGCGGATGTCGAAGATCGCGGTGAGGATGTACATCGCCTCGATCGTCAGGTCCTCGCCCGCCAGGAAAAGGGCCGTGCGATCCTCGTCCAGCACGCGACGCAACGCGCCATACACCGGCTGATGCTGCGTGTAGGCCACCCGCAGCGAATCGGGGTCAAGCCCAAGCTGCGCCATGGCGTCGCGCATGCCGGCGATGCGCTGACCGGCACCCCAGTCCTGCTCCTCGGCCAGCATGGCCAGCTTGCGATGCCCGGTGTTCAGCAGCAACTCGGCGACCAGGCGGCCCCCCTGGTAATGGTCCGAGGCGGCGACAGAGAACCCCTCCAGGTCCATCCGGTTGATCACGACGATCGGAACCCGCTCCAGACTGCGCAGGCGGGTGATGGTGCTCTGGTCCCAGCTCAGCGCCAGCACGCCGTCGATGAACCGCGAGCCCAGCCGGTCGACGTTGTCCTCCGTGTAGATCTCCACCGCCACGTCGTAGCGGGCCAGCTCGCTGATCAGGTGCGTCATCATCGACGAGACGAACCCGCCGTAGGTCGCGTAGCGCAGCCGGTCCATCACGATGGCGACGGTGTTCTGCCGCACCGCGGCGCGGGGGCGGAACCCGACCTCGCGAGCGGCGGCGAGCACGCGGCGGCGGGTCTCGGCGCTGATCCGGCCGCGCTGGTTCAGCACGCGGCTGATCGTGCTGGTCGAGAAACCCGTGCGCTGGGCCAGGTCGTAGACGGAGTTGACCTTGTCGGCGGCTTTGCTCATGAATCGGGTCTGATCCGCGGGCCCGGCGCCCGCCGGTTGGCAACAACATCGAGCAACACTTGCCTATATATAACCGCCAGTTGCCGCAAGGTCAACAAGTCTCCGGTGCCGACGGACGAACCGGCCGCCGCTCCAGCCTCACCAGCTTGCCTCACTCCCCCAGCCGAGCATCGGCTTGCATGATTAGGGAAACTATTGCTCCATTGACTTCGGCGCTCTATATTGGCGTTGCATCCATGTCACCTGCCACGGAGCCCGTGCCATGCTCCCCAGTCTGCGCCGCGCCCTGGTCCTGCTCGCCGCCCTGATCATCGGCGTCACCCCCGCCACCGCCGCCGCCGGGACATTACTTCCGGACGATTCACGCCTGCTCAACCCCGGCCCGGGCGAGCAGGTCGTGCTCCTGGCGCCGCTGACCGGGGCCGAGCACGTGCACACCGGGGCCTGGCGCATGGGGCGAGCGAGCGCCCGGCCCACGCGCGAGCCGAGCCCCCGGCTGGGCGCCACGGCCCTGCACTGTGCTGGCATCGCCGAGGCCGGTGGCGCCAAGGGCGACTTCCGCGTCGCCTCGGCCGTGCCGGGCGCGCTCCGCGCCATCGGGCTCTGGGTCCACCTGCCCGAGCGGGCCAACGTCCAGCGCATCGGCCTTCAGTTTCGCGATGCCGAGGGCGAGAGCTTCCTCGTCACGCGACAGGCGGATTTTCGCGGCTGGCGGTGGCTGGAGTTTGATCTGACCGGTGAAGACGTGCCCGAGGCGTGGGATGGCAGTGCCCCCAGCGGGCTGGTGGCCTTCCCGTTGCGATCGATCAGTGTCGTCTGGTTCGCCCGTGAGGCTGGGCCCAGTGAGCTGACGGTCAACGCGATGCTGGGGCTGTCGGACCAGTCGGGACGGCGGCAAGCGTCGCTGGCCGGGACGACCGAGCTCGAGCCCGGCCGGCCGTTGGCCCTGCCGCTGGTGATCGTCGGCGACCAGGGCCCGCAGGACGCGACGATCGAATATCAATTGCAGCACGATCCGCGCCTGACCGCGCTTCACCCGCTGCATCCGGACCACGGCAGCGACCGGGCGCTCGATCGGCCGAGCTGGACGGAGCTCGAGGGCGAGGTGATCGAGCGCGGTTCGCTGACGGACCCGACGCCCGGCACCGCGGCGTCGCTGCCCTGGGGCGGCGAGCACACGGAAGCCTTTCAGTACGTCGACCTGGAGTCAACGCGACAGATCACACACCTGGCCTACACCGCCGCCGACGCGAACTGGATCTGGAAGCTCGACATCGCCGCTTCGGACGACGGCCAGAGCTGGCACGACGTGCCGGGGCTTCAGGACCTCGATCTGCACCAGCGCTGGGGCGAGCAGGAACTTGCGGTGACCGAGCCCTTCGACGCCCGATACCTGCGCCTGCGCTACCACAGCGCCGATCCGGTCGACACGATCCGCATGCCGCAGCGGCTGCGCGTCTATGACGGGCTGGACAACGAGGACTGGGCGCTGCCGGCGATCGGCGAGGTGCTGGCCTCGGGCCGGCACAACGTCACGATCCCGGCGCAGTCGCTGGCCGCCGTCGAGCTGACCGGCGACGGGCCGATGCAGCCCGGCTCGTACCTGCTTGCCGCCCGCGTCGAGGCCCAGACCGGCACCGAGCTGGTGCTGGAGCGCCTGTTTGTCCTGCCCGAGCCGGTCACCGCCGAGCAGCAGCGCCGCGCGCGCATCGCGCTGAACTCCTCCGACCACACGCTCGCGCCGCTGCACCGGCGGCTGGGCATCGGGTGGGTGCGCTTTGAAAACCTCAAGTGGCGCATGGCCTCGCCCGAGCGCGACCGCTTCGACTTCACCGGCATCCCGCCATGGAACGTCGACCACGACACCTGGCTCGGGACGATGGCGGCGGAGAACATCCAGGTGCTGCCCTACCTGTTCATGTGCCCGGAGTGGGCCAGCTCCGCGCCCGAGGATGCCTCCCGGCGGTACATGCACCCGCCGCAGGATTACGAGGACTACGCCGAGTTCGTCTTCCAGACGGTGGCGCGCTACGGCCACGTCGAGCATGACCCGGACGTGCTCAAGACCGAGGACAAGCGGACCGGTCTGGGCTTGCTCGACGTCTACGAGCTCTGGAACGAGCCGAACCTCAACGACCCGAACTGGGGACACTGGATCGGCACGCTTGAAGAGTACTTCTAGATGTTCCGCCTCGGCGCCGAGGCGGCGAAGCGCGCCGACCCCGACGCCCGCGTCGCCAACGCCGGCTTCGCGGGGATCACCCTGGGGCTGGTCGATCGCCTGCGCAGCCACGAGTACGACGACGGCAAGCGGCCGCTGGACTTCATCGACGTGCTGAGCGTGCACACGTACACCGGCCCCAAGTCGCCGGAGCGCTCGGTCGTGGACACCAACGTGGATCGCTCGGGCAACGTCGAGGGCGAGGTCTCACACGAGGAGCACCTGCGCCGGCTGGTGCACTGGCGCGACGAGCATCGCCCGGCCATGCCCATCTGGTTGACCGAGACCGGCTACGACAGCCGCGGCCCGCGCGGGGTGACCGAGCGGCTCCAGGCCGCCTACAACGTGCGCAACACCACGATGATGCTCGCCGCGGGCATCGACAGCGTGCACATCTTCCGCGAGGTCGGCTCCAGCGACGGGCTCTACGCCGCCTCCGGGCTGCAGCGCAATGACCTGTCCTTCAAGCCCTCCTGGTTCGCCGTGGCCACGCTCATCCGGCAGGTGGACGGCGTGCAGCGCATGCATCGCCTGCCGCACGAGCACGACGACGTGTATCTCTATGCGTTCGAGCGCGGCGGCAAGTGGACCGTCGCCGCCTGGGCGGTGGAGACCGAGGTGCCGCTGGGACTGGACTTGGGCGCGGCCGAGGTGACGTACACGTTCGGCCGACGGGCACCGCTCGCGGACGCCGCCGCGCTGGTGCTGACCGACATGTCCGTGTACATCAGCGAGATCGAGAACACCGCGCCGCTGCTGGCGCTGATCGAACGAAGCCAGGCCGAGCACGATCGCTGGCGACGTGAACGCGCCCGCCTGGCCGAGGCGCGGGCCTACCTGTTCGACTTCGGCTCGATGCAGCACGTCGGCGCGACGGACGTCGGCGGGCCGAGGCGATTCACGCCCGTCATCGCCGAGCACGTCTACCGCCCCGAGCGCGGCCATGGGTTTGTCGATCAACCGGCGCGGCAGGACAACGACGCGCACTGGATCGCCAGCCCCACGCAGCGCTCCAGCACCCGGGTCGACGGCGGCGCACGCTTCCGCATCGACCTCGAGCCCGGCCGCTACGACCTGAGCATGAACGTTCGCCCCACCGGCGCCGCCGCCACGGTTTACCTGGAGACGGGCGACGGCCAGAGCGCGAGCCTCGCGTTCACGCGCGACGACACGTGGGCCGATCGGGCCATCGACGTCACCGGCGACGCGCTGGTGCTGCGATTTGGAAGCATGGCCGACATCGCCTACATCCGCCTCGTGTCACGATGAGACAGCGAGGATCGCGGCGGGCGCCGAGGCCCCGGCCCTTCCGGGGGCCATCGGAGGCCGGGGCCCGGGGCAGAGCCCCGCGAAT
>SLDI01000428.1:0-6872 GCA_007125385.1 Phycisphaeraceae bacterium
CCACGAGGGCGAGCACATCATCCGACGGACGGGGGGATTCCAACTCGGGGCGCAGGCGTTCCGCCAGCTTCTGCCGCTTCGGCCACGGAATTGAACCGCGCCTGGCGCGAAGCGTGGCCAGGGACGCCCGTCAGGAAGTCATTCCGCTCCTTTTCGACCTCGATACTTTGATCCAAGCGCGCGGCGAGTTGGCAAATCCCCTCGATCATGGCTTGCTTGGTGCGGCGCGTCACCTCGTCGCCCATGAGGATTCGGAAGCGATCAACCTTCTGCCACTCGTCCGCCAGTTCGAGCAGGCCGCCGATCTCAAAATGGCCCGTCGCAATGTCGATGCTCGAAGAGAGGCGACACCAATCGCGCAGATAGCGAGCCACCTTCCAATCGCGCTCGCTGTTGTCGACAATAAAAAGCTCACTGCCTGACGCCATGCTGTCGCTCCGCCGATGTCAGCCACCTGTCAATCACCTCACGCTGAAACCGCCAGTGCCGCCCGACCTTCTGCCCTGGCACCTTGCCCTCTGCGCAGACCTTGTAGATGGTCGACCGCGACACCTCGTGTAGGTGGCGAGGTCGCCGACCGTCATAACCGTGTCCGCCTGCTTCTTCGCCATGAGCATTTTGCCGGAGAGAGGGGTGGAACCGAAACCGCCCCCGTCGGTCACGCGGCCAAGGGGCCATTTTCACGGTTCTTGGCCGTTGGCGTCAACCACCATGGCTGACAGCCCCATGTCAGCATCTGCAAGAAGGCCCCTCTTTGCATTAAGGTCAACTCAGGCCTACGGTTATCAGCCCTCAGTATACTGGATTCCGGTCCGACGGCCCAACCAATCGCAGGGGGAACCCATGGCTTTCCGCTTTTTCCGCCGCATCCGACTCGCACCCGGCCACTACCTTGACGGGTGTGACGATGTCGACGGCGCGCAAGCGCGCGGCGCGTGTGAGGGAGATCATCATGTTCCGAAGTGAAAAGCACCCGGCTGACCAGAGGTCAAACCGGGCGCTTCCGGGGGTTGTGTTGTAGTGTTGATTGTACCACGACGGCCGTTGCGTCAACATAGCGCGGCCCCGGGTTTCCCCGGAGCCTTGGCCGCGGATCACCACCTCCCCTCCGGGCACCGCTCCCGCACCAGCCGCGTCTTGTGTTTGAGCCGGCAACCGCAACGCGCACAGGTGCAGAACCGGTGTGGCTTCCGCCGACACGGCACGGCATGCTCGCACGCCCGGCAGATCGACCGGCGGCGCTCGATGGTGGCGTCGTCGGCGCGGCCCGCGCCGGTGGTGGCGGCAACGACGCTGCGCGTCAGGCCCACGGTGCCGCGCGCGATCCGTTTCGCTTTCCGTCGGCAGCAGCCCATCAGATGCCCTCTTCCTCGCACTCGCCGGTATCGCAGTCGGGCTCGCCGTGGACGCATTGATCGGTCTGGGCATCCCTGCAGCAATCGTTGTTGTTGACAACCACTGAACTCGTCGTGTCGTGGTCGGGGCAGATGTCGGTGAACACATCCTCATTCTCAAAGGTGCCCCCGCAGCAGTCACCGGGGCCTGCTCCCCACGAGCCCAACAGAAAAGGCCCCGGTTCATCCTCTTCCCACCGGTCCTCCCATACCACAGTGATCTCCCATTCGCCTGTGTCGCAGTAATACCGGGCGAAGACATGTTTGATGTACCACAGGTCCGGGAACTCGGGATCGCATTCGTGCAGGTTCCGAGCCCCCCACTGGACTACCCCCGACGACGCATGCTCGAACTCACACATGACATCTGACACGTCGTTGTTTTCACACGGACATCCTGGGCCAGCTCCGGATGCTGTGAGGTTGACGGTTACGGTTGACTGATCGGAGAAGCAGCAGTCGTGGCAAGGATGGCAGTCATGATCGCTTGGCTCATCACAGCAAACGCAGTCCTCGGCGCCGCCAGGTGGGACCGTGACGAGCTTGCCGCCCAGCGTGACCGGCTTGCCGTCGATGACGAGCAGGCGCTGGTTCACTCCGGGCACTCCTCGGTTTCGACAATGGTGGACGTGTCGCTGCCTTCGACTTCCAGGACGCGCACCTTCCGCTTGGTCTGCTTGAGCTCACCGCCCTCGAAGGCCACATCGGTAACCACATCCTCCATCACCGACTTGCCCGGCACCCACATGCCGCCCTGGAAGATGAGCACATCGCCTTCGCTGGCGCCGGCGGTGTCCACGTCGGCGAGGTCGCCGAGGTTTTGCGGGATGTTGACGCTGTCGGCGTCGTCGCCGAGCGGGATCATCTCGGTGACGTGGCCATACTGATCGCGGCGGATCCGACCCGGCGTCCAGGTGAGCTCGGCGCCGCCGGCACCCTCGTCCTGGCCCGAGGCTGTGATGTGCGCGACGTCGGCGCCTTCGATCGTCCAGTCACCCGGGCCGCGGTGCTCGATCGTGGTTGTTTCGCCCGCGGTTGAGACGTCGATCCAGGGATCATGGCCCACGAGGATGCCCTCGAACGTGCCATCCTCGCCGTCCTGACCATCCTGGCCGTCTTCGCCTGGCGGGCCGGGCGGACCTTCGGGGCCTTGCGGACCGCTCGGTCCCTGCGGGCCCTCCGGGCCTTCGGGTCCCGCAGGGCCCTCCGGACCTGGCGGACCCTCTGGGCCAGGTGGGCCTTCGGGACCGGGTGGACCTTCGGGCCCCGGTGGGCCTTCCGGGCCCTGCGGACCTTCGGGACCTTCCGGGCCTTCGGGCCCCTCGGGCAGGTGGATCGTCTGGTCGCAGCCGACGAGGTGCCCCTTGGCGTCGAACTCGACCTTCGACGGCTCCTCGCCCTCGGCCCCCTCGAAGGTGACGGCGCACTCGGCGGAGCCGGGCTCGCTGTGCAGGAGCAGCAACTGCCGGCAGCCGGTCTCCTCGTCGGTCAGGATCTCCTGATCGAGCCAGTGGTCGCGGCTGCTTTCCTCTTCTTCACCGTTGCCCCCGCCACCACCATCGCCACCGTTATCGCCGTTCTCCTCCTCGTCCTCGGGCTCGGTCGTGATGAGCTTGTCACTGAGCGTGCCCGGGCACGGGTCGTCGGCATCGACGATGACCAGACCGTCACCTGCCATGAACCGAAAGATCGGCTCCTCGGCCGACGGATCCCAGAACATGGCCACGGTGACGATCGTGTCCTCGGCCAGGCCGATGCGGTCGTTCCACTCCTGTGCCTCGCCGAAGCGCCCGCAACCCTCCGGCTGTGGACCTTCACCACCATCACCACCGTCACCGCATTCGCCGGAGCCCTCCAGGCAGTCGATGGGCTGGCCGTCGGGCCCGACCTCCTCGATGAAGTAGGTCCCGTCGCCGACCTCCTCGACGATCTTTGCCGGGAAATACTCCAGCGCCGTGCTGACCTGCACGATCCACCACTCGGAGCTGCCGCCCTCGGTGCGATGCTCGCGACAGTAGACGTAGCGTCCCACGTCGATCGGCCGGCTCGGCGGCCCGCCCGCCTCCCACACCGAGTAGAGCGTCCGCTCTTCCTCTTCCTCATCCTCGGCGTCGATCCAGCCGCCGGCGACGCGCTGCTGGCGAATGCCCAGGTACATCCGCATGCCCAGGTCGTCCGCGACGTAGAGCTGCCAGTTGAACGCGGTGTTCGTCTCCGGCTCGTCGCAGTGCTCGGCGCGGATCCGGATCGGACTGTCGTCGCGCGTCACCGACAGGCACACCGTGTCGCCGCCGCCGGTGCAGCCGGAGTCGTAGATGACCTGGTCCGCGGCGTTGTAGACGCGCAGGTGGTCCTTGATGACGAAGTGCTGATAGGTCAGCTCCAGCGTCATCGTCGGGTTCGGCTCGCCGGTGTGCTGCTCCAGCGCGTCGAACAGCGCGGCGAGGTCGTACTCCTCCTCGTGATAAGGCCGCGGCTCGGGCTCGCCCGGCCAGACACCGCCGCCGGAGATGTTGGTGTCGCCGATCATCAGCCCGGTCTGGCTGGTGATGCGGAAGACCTCAAGCCCGGCGCCGCCCGGCGCCGCGCCGAGGCGCACGACCGCCCACACCGGCTCCTCGGAACCCTCCTCCCCTACCGGCTCGTGCCACAGAATCTGTCCGCCCCCGCCCCCGGAACCCCCGGCACCCTTACTGACCAGGTGGTCGGCCGCGCCGGGCTCGACGTCCATCTGCTGATGCTCGGGATCCTCGATGAGCACCCACGCGGGGCAGACGCCGCTGATCGCCGCCTTGCCGATGGCACCGGCCTTGAGCGGCTCGAGCAGGATGGCGAAGCGGCCCGTGCCGACGTGCTGCTGCTGAGGCACCACGCCGTTGAACGCCACGCGGTTGAGGAACTGCCGCTCGTTGGCCTGCGGGTCGATGATCGGCTCGGCCAGCGCCAGCACATCGAAGCGCTCCCGGGCCTCGCCGCTGGTATTGCGGATGTCGATGATGTCCAGGTTGCGCGTCGACGGGCGGATGTCGCGGCGGCGGTCCTGATCGCGATGCCGCTGGGCCACCGCCGCGTCGACGAACGCGTTGTAGGCGCGGGCCGGGATCTTCAACGGATCGCCCGACCGGACCTTTCGCAGTGAGTCACCGTCTGCCATCGTCTACGTCCCGATCCCCAGCCACGAGAAGTCCGCGTACTCGTACACCTGCTCGATGTGCACGCTCGTCGGGCGCTTGACGAGCTGAGCCGCGTCGAAGTCCTCCACGTCTTCGTACCTGATCCACATGTACTCCCAGCCAAGCTTGGTGATCCCCGTGATCGGCCCGACGCTCAGGTTCGAGGCGTTGGGCGAGCCGGCGAAGCGGAAGCTGAGTTCCCAGTCCTCGCCGACGCCGCGCTGGCTGCCGGATGCGCCCATGAACAGGCATTCGCCGGCGGCCATGCCGCGGAACGCCGCATCGTTGACCTTGCCGGTCAGTCAGAACAGGTCCGCGCGGTAGGCGGCCGTGACCATCGAGTCGGGCAGGTAGTGCGTTTCGGAGAAGTGGTACACCGGCACCGTGATGTCGACACCTTCGACCGCGTCGTCGGTGACGCCGATCGCCCCGCCGAAGCTGGGCGGCGTCTCGCCGGCCGGGGCATAGGCGCCGACGGTGGCCAGACTCTGCGTGATGTGCTGGGTCCCGCCGCCGGTGTCGAAGCTGAACACCGACTCGCCGGTTTCGGGCAGCGGCGGGCTCTGCTCGGGGCGACCGTAGCGGGCGGTGCCCTCCCACAGGTACTCGCCGAGGCGCTCGACGTGTCGGCTCTTGCGCACCAGCCCGTCATACATAGATGGCGCGGCGGCGGCCAGGGCCGCCTTGGCGTCGACGTCGTCGTCCGTGCCGCGGATGACGTACACCCGCTCGATCCAGGCGTTACGCCCGGTCATCGACTCGCGGGACTCGAACTTTTCATCGACGGTGATCGACATGTTTTTTCCACAGGTGTCGCGTCAGCACGCGCCGGCTTCCGGGGGTCAGCTGAAGGCCAGGCCGCCGTCGCGGGCCTCGTCGAGCAGCCGCTTGGTGTTCCTCGCCGTGTCCTCGGTGGCGCGGGCCGTGCGCTGCTCGGCGTCGCCGGCCACGCCGATGGCGTGCGCCGCCACGGGGCTGAACGTGCCGCGCACCTGGATGGTGCGCTCGGCCACGTCGCGGAGGTTGCCGATGATGCCCTCAAAATCCTTCAGGAACTCCCTCGGCCCCCGGAAGCCATCCGGTGCGTCAACATCATCCCCGACTGACTCCCGCGCCCGCCTGGCATCCTCGATCGCCTTCTGCCACTCCCGGCGCGCATCCTCGATGGCCCGGGCGGTATCGTCGAGCTCGCGCTCGTGGGCCTGGTCGATGTCGCTGAGACGATCCGCGTGCTGCTGGAGCAGGACGTCCAGCGTGCCCTCAAGGTCGCGCTCCGCCTGCTGAATCCGCCGGTCCCGCTCCCGGGCGATCTCGCGTTCCTGCTGCCGTCGGCGCCGCTGCTCGCCGTGCTGGGCGTCGAGGAACTGCTGGTCGATCTCGCGAAGTCGGGCGTCGAGGTCCATCGTCTCGTCGAACGCGGCCTTGGTGTGTGCGGCAGCCCGCCGGCCCAGGTAGACGACGGCGTTCCAAGTCTCGGTGGCGTCGCCACGCACGTCGTTCCAGAGGTTGGCGAAGAACGACCGGGTGTTCGCCCACGCCCGCTCGATGTGGAACAGGGCCCGGGCCAGCAGGCGCACCGAGCCGAACCACGCGTCGGCCGAGAGGCGCAGAAACTCGTGCTTGAAGTCGGTCCAGCGGTCCTGAAGCCACTTCGTCCCCTTGAGCCACTGCTTGCGCAGCGTCAGCCAGAGGATGCGGCCGGCCAGCGCGATGTCACCCGCAGCCATCGCGTCGCCGATGCCGCGGAAGGCGCGGGTCGCCACGTCGCGGAGCTGCTCGAAGCGCTCACCCAGCCACGCCAGCGCCTTGCCGCCGGCGTCGGTGGCGTGGATGAGGTAGGCCCCGAGTGCACCCGCGGCCACGATGACCAGCCTAATGGGCGTCACCAGCGCCGCCACGGCGGCCTTTAGCAGCACGAACCCTTTCACCACGCCCGCCACGATCGCGGCCAAGCCGCCGATGGCCGCACCGGCCAGCGACAGCGCCGCGCCGAGTCCGATCAGCGCCACGCCCGCGGCGGTGATGATGGCGCCCACCTTCGCCACCCACACCACGAGCTGACGGTTGGCCTTGATCCAGGCCGAGGCTTTGACCACCGCATCGGTGAACCGCTCGACCAGGTCGCCCACGACCGGCGCCAGTGCCGAGCCGATGGTGAACGTCGCCCGTTGGAGCACCCGGCGCAGAATGTTCATCCGATCGGTGAACTTCGCCGCCTCGGCCGCGGCCTCGGTCGAGATGGTCAGGCCAAGCTCACGTGCCTGATCGCGCAGGGCCTCGATGCCCTCGGCACTCTGCGACAGCA
>SLDI01000713.1:0-6804 GCA_007125385.1 Phycisphaeraceae bacterium
CCATGAGCTCGGGGTCGGTATAGCTAACGTCGCCAACGCGGAAGGCGTAGAGGTGCATCCGCTCCCAGCTGAAGGCGTCCTGGAGGATCTCGTGCAGATCGTCCAGCGGGCCGTCCGGCACGCGCAGCCGCCGCCAGATCGGCGGATCGATGTCCCGCAACGTCACCTTGATCTGATACACGCGATCACACTCGTCGTCGGCCTCCATTGCACGCAGCAGCGCCCCCGGCCCGTCCGAGAGGCGATAGGTTGGCAGTGAGTTCTTCCAACCCCACGACGCCTCCTGGGCTTCGGCGTACCACTGCTCGTATTGCGCGAAACGCACATCGACGATCGTCGCCATCTCGACCAGCGCCAGGCGCAGATCGCGCTCCTCACGATCCAGCTCTCTCGCATCACCATCGACCAGCGGCACCACGGCTTCGATCGCGTCCAGGTTGAACTGATTCAGCGCCGCGTGCGCCAGGGCCTGCGACACGAAATCCACTTCCTCACGTTGCAGGAACGCCAGGACACGCTCGGCCGACAGCTCCGTCGGGATGTGGCCCAGCACCTCGGCCATGCCGCTGCGGGCCTCAGGATCGGCGTCCCACCAGGCGCGGGCGATCGCCTGCACGACTTCGTCGCCGCCGATGCGCCGCAGCGCCAGCATCGCCCGGTCGGCCGTCCACGCGTCCTCCTCGTGAGCCAGATGGGCCAGCAGCCGCGGGATGGCCCGCGTCAGGCGCATCTCTCCCGCCAGTTGCAGGATCTGCGGCTCGAGCCCCTCGTGCAGCTCGCGCTTCTCCCGGCGGAACTGCCGGCGAACCAGGTCCAGCACGAGCTTTTCATGGCCCTCGCCGTGCCTGGCCAGGGCCTTGATCAGGTGGTCGAAGCTCCGTCGCTGATCGAAGGTCATCCCGTCGGAATCGTCCGCCAGCACCTCGCGGCCGAGCGACTCGAACTCGGCCCAGCACTCGTCCCAGCTCGCTTCGTCCAGGCGCAGGCGCGCCTCCACCACGGTCCGAAGGTCCGGCGGAAACTCATCGATCGCTGCAACCGCATCACGCCGGGCGCGCAGCAACTCCGGCGAGGCCTCGGCCACCAGATGTGCGAGGGCGTAGAGGTAGTTGTCTTCGTCGATGTCGTCGCGGTCCAAAGGGTCGGCCAGCTCCTGGAGTGCCCAATCCAGCGTCGCGGCCGTCTGTGGCAGGTCCCGCGCGAGATCCAGCAGTCGCCACCCGGCCGCATGGCCAAGCTCACGAACCGCCGCGATCACCTCGGCCATGACGGAGGGATCGGCCGACCGGGCCTGCGTGAAATAGCGTAGGGCCGTCTCACGGACCTCTGGTTCGGGATGCCGGATCGCCTTCCGGATTACAGATGGGTCAGCCAGGGCCATGGGGTCATTGTGCCATCGCATCCGGGGTCTGCCAAAAGCCGGAGACATCGAGAACTGGCTGTGCTGAGGTCGGTGCCGGCTGACGGTCGTCCGCCACGTCCGCTTCCTCCCCCTCCGGCTCTCGACCGACCTGACATGCCGCCGCGATTGCCCTACATTCAGAACACGTGTCTTCCCTGCCCGCCAGGAAGCAGCCCATGAGAACGCGCGAAAGCGGGATGCCTGAGGAGCCGTTGTGGGAGTCATTCTTCGACCCCGGCGACGCATTGGCGAAGCTGATGCTGACGTCCGACGCCGGTGACGTCGCGGATTTCGGGTGCGGCTACGGCACGTTCACGATCGCGGCGGCCCGGGTTACTGCCGGCACCGTCCACGCGTTCGACATCGACCCCGCCATGACGCACGCCACGGCCCGCAAGGCGGAAACCGCCGCCCTGGCGAACGTCCGCGTCGAGCAGCGGGACTTCGTGGCTGACGGCACGGGCCTGCCGGACGCGAGCGTCGGCTACGTGATGCTCCTGAACATCCTGCACTGCGAGCAGCCGGATGTTCTCCTGCACGAGGCCCGGCGCATCTTGCGCGACGGCGGGCGGTTGGCGATCATGCACTGGAACCGCGACCCGTCCACGCCGCGTGGGCCATCGATGGACATCCGCCCAAGCCCCGAGCAGTGCCGCACATGGGCTGAGGCGGTGGGACTCCGGTTGGACGGGCCCCCGTCGATCGACCTGCCGCCGTACCACTATGGCCTCGTGCTGCGCGCGGCTCCGTCCCTCTGGTGACCGAGTTCCTTCGGCCCGGCCGCTCGTCGCCCATCGTAAATCGCTCCGACGATTATATTTACGTTTCTGCGGGGCAACACAGTTCACTCCGGCGCAATGTTCTATACCTGCGCGAAAAGTCTTGCTCCGCCGAGCCGGCAGTATTACCATGCTTGTGGGCTACGCCAGCAAAGGGGTGGCCGCAGAACAACTGGGGAATCTCGGTTGGGGCGCTTTCGGGGCACTTCTTTCGGCAAGGAGAACATCATGTTTCGTACTTGTTTGACCATCGGCTTCCTGGCGAGCATGTCTGCTTCAGCCGCTCTGGCGCAGTCCGAAAACACGATCTTTTTCGATGACTTTGAGGCTTACGATGTAAACACATGGCCCTCTCCCTGGCAACCGGACGCCAACGCCGTGACCGATCCATCACGTAACCGGATCACGTTGGATCCGCTCGATCCGAACAATCAAGTACTTCAGTTGTATGGTGTGGTCGGAACGGGGAGGTGGGCAGCCTCGGGATACCATCCCGTCAACCTGCCGGATGCATTTCGCACGTCGTTTAGGATCTATAACGGGTCAGAAACTATCGGCTCGCCCGGGCACAACTACAAAGGTACCTTGGGCACTAAGCATGGGACACATTGGTCAAATCGTGGCACAAGGTTCATTCAGTTTCATGGCGACGGAACGCTTCGTGCCTATGACGGTACCGTTCTTCAGTCCTATGACACAGAACGATGGTATGACGTTGCGGTCGATTACCTTCGCCTCGACGACGGCATTCACCTGACGTATCGGGTTGATGGCCAACATCGTGGCCAGATGGTTGCGCCCGAATCATGGTGGGACATTCCTGGAAGCCCACAAGACCACTTTCAGATTAGTGCTCAGGCCGGCACGGTTTATTATGACGATGTTCACATCACTTCGTTGATCCCTGAGCCAGCCCCGCGCCTCGATCCGCCGAGCCCTCCGGAGCCTCAAGGGCAAAACCTGGTGCTCATCACCCATGGATTGGGATCTGACGCCAGCGTTTGGCCGCTACCCATGGCCATCGCTATTGAAGATCATCTCCAGAGCACCCTCGGTAGCGAGGCCGACGCATGGGATGTGGTGGCCTACGACTGGAGAGAGAATGCCGATTATCCGCGCCACCGAGTTGAACAGGCGAGAAACAACGCGATCAACCATGGTAGATCCCTCGGCGGGGTCCATTATGCTGATCAGGAGTACGAGCATATCCACCTCATTGGCCACAGTGCGGGGGCATGGCTGATCGATGCTTTTGCGGATTCATATCGCGAAAGCGGAGGCGAGGCGGACATTCATATGACGTTTCTTGACGCCTACGTCCGACCTGCACATCCTAATCCTATCTGGATGCTTCTTACCTCCGGATCTCGATTG
This sequence comes from Phycisphaeraceae bacterium, assembly GCA_007125385.1. Classification (GTDB taxonomy): domain Bacteria; phylum Planctomycetota; class Phycisphaerae; order Phycisphaerales; family Phycisphaeraceae; genus SKPT01. The sequence continues at coordinate 3,556 of SLDI01000713.1, forward strand.
GGTAAGAACGCTTCGTGGGCGGAGCATTACCATGATCCGCGAAGTGGGGATACCGTTGTAGGTCCGCCGCTCGCCAATGCTTATAACATTGATGTCTCGGATGCTGACGACAGGGGCTTGGACGTTCCCACAGACACCGCACACGCGTGGCCATATGAGTGGTATCAGGCGACCGCACGGCCTCGAGCGCCCGCGGGCCGAACCGAGCCACCGGCGTCGTGCCGTACACCTCGGTCACCGCCTTCGCCGACTGGCGGATCGGTTCCAGCTCGCCCGTGGGCTTGCCATCCTTGACGTAGTACTCGCGGGCGAACTCCCAGTACGCCAGGAACAGCTCATCCACCGTCAGGTCCGGCAGCTCGGCATCGTCACCCGCTCCCGCCACAGAGACCGCCGTAGGCTGACGCTGGTTCGCCAGCCACTCCGCGATAAGCCGGTCGTACTCAGCCTTGCTCTCGTCGCTGCCGTACGTGCCGAGGTAGATGTCCTTGCCGTTGAGCGTGACCAGAGCCCTGCCCGAGGGCCTGTGCAGCCGATATGAGGGGACCTTGCGCTTGAGTAGGGGCATGTCAGCGACCCTTCCATCTGCGCCAAAACGGTAATTACCGTTTTGGCTCGGACTTCTGGGCCGCTCCACCCCACGCAGGCGGGTACGCTAAGTCTAGCGTTCGGCTGGATTTGCTTCTAATGCCGACGGGAGGACTCGAACCTCCAACCTAGGGCTTATGAATCCCTCGCTCTAACCACTTGAGCTACGTCGGCCCCGAGTCGGTCATTATTACGCCGCCGGGCGACGCATTCAAGCCCGCCACCGGCCTGGCCGATGCTCCATGGCAGACCCGCGGCCGCCCGGCGCCCGATTCGACCAGGCCCCCGGCCTGCCCCGGCCGGGCCATTCATGTTCAAACCCCGCCCCGCCCGATACCTACACAACATCCCGACCGGACGCCGCGCCATGTCCCACTCCCGCAGGCTCCACGACCAAACCTGCCCGTTCGTCAACCACAACGACCCGCGCTGCGCCCAACGATTCACCCTCGGCCGACTCGGCGAGGCCTTCGAGCTGTGTCTCGGCGGCGGCCACCACACCTGCCCGATCCATCAGCAGCTTCGCCACGAGCACACCGGCCGTGAAACAGCGCCCTACACCATCCGCCTCACCGTCGAAGGACACCCGCCCGGCCAACGCCACGTCCAACCCCCCGCGGCCGCACCGCGCCAGCCCCAGCACCTGCGCCCCACAGGTTCGTAGCTTCATCCAATACTGCCGCGTCGAGTGCGGCTTCGCCCACGCCACCTGCTCCGCCTACGCCGCCGACCTGCGCGACCTCGAGCAGTTCCTGCACGACGCCGGGCACGATCTGCCAGAGCTCACCGCCACGTTGATCACCGATCACCTGCGCCAGCTCCAGCGCCGCGGCCTGGCGCCGGCCTCGATCGCCCGGCACGTCGCCACCATCCGCGTCTTCACCCGCTTCCTGCACCAGAACGGGCAGATCCCGCAGGACCCGGCCGAGCAGCTCGTCCAGCCGGCCGTCGGCCAATCCCTGCCGCGCGTCCCCGGTCCCGAGCAGGTGCAGCGGCTGGTCAGCTCGCCGCCGGAGGACCATCCGCTGGCTTTGCGCGACCGCGCGATCCTGGAGCTCCTTTACGCCGCCGGCCTGCGAGCCAGCGAACTGGCGCAGATGCAAATCGACTGGCTTCACGCCACCCTCGCGGTGGTCCGGATCATCGGCAAGGGCAACCGCGAGCGCGTCGTGCCCGTCGGCCGGCCCGCGGTCGAAGCCGCCCAGCACTACCTCCACATCCTCCGGCCCCGGCTGGCGCGGCCGCACCGACCGACGCCGCACCTGTTCCTGTCGCGCACCGGCCAGCCGCTGACCCGCGTCGCGGTCTGGCAGATCGTCAAGCGCCACGCCCGCGCCGTCGACCTGGCCCACATCTACCCCCACGCCCTCCGCCACGCCTTCGCCACGCACCTGCTCGCCGGCGGAGCCGACCTGCGCGTCGTCCAGGAGCTGCTCGGCCACAGCAACATCCAGACGACGCAGATCTACACCCACGTCGACCGGTCGCGCCTCAAGCAGGTCATCGCCCGCCACCACCCCAGACCGTGATCGCCGACGCCCGGCCGGCGAATACCCCCAGACGGGACTCGGGTGATCAACCCCCGGTAAACGACGCTCTCCCCGCCGCTAACAACGTCCCATCCCCTGTCGCAAGCGATGTGGAAAATCCGTGGACAAGCGCGCGGTTGCTGCCATCAGCGCCCCGCCGGCTCGACCGCAGCCAGCGGTCGCCGGCCGCACCCGACCCAGCCGGAGACCGCCCACCACCGCCGCCCACATCGCAGCGACAGGTTTTCCACACAGGCTATATCCATCGTAATGGATTTTGCATTAACAATTTAAGTCCACTGGCAAGCACTAATCCACAAAGCGCCAGCCCCACTACGAGGGAGAGAAGAGATATATACCCTTCACTCCGTTCCCAGCAGCCCCTGACCCCGTCCGCATCCGGCTGCGTGTTGATCTCTCGGTGCCCCATTGTGGATTGCGCCCCGATCCCGCCTCGTGCACGAGGCCGAGGCCTGTCACGAGGTTAGCTTCCTCAACCGGGCGAGGCCGGCTCATCGCTGGCACCGCGGGCACCAGACGGTGGTCCGGCCGGCCACGACCTCGGCCATCAGCAATCCACCACAGCCGCGGCAGGCCTCGCCCGATCGGCCGTAGACCCGGTGGCGGAGCTGGTAGCGCCCAGCCTGGCCGTCACCGTCGACGTAGTCGCGGAACGTGGACCCCCCGGCCTCGATCGCCCGCGCCAGCAGCACCCGCATTCGCCGCACCAGCCGGGCGACCTCGGCCCGCCCCAGCGTGCAGGCGGCCCGGCTCGGGGCGATGCCGCAGCCGTGCAGCAGCTCATCCACGTAGATGTTGCCCAGCCCCGCCACCAGCCCCTGGTCGAGCAGCGCCGCCTTGATCGCCCGCCGCGTCCGCCCCAGCCGGCGGTGCAGCGCCGCCGGCGTCACCGCCAGGGCATCGGGGCCGAGCCTCGCCCACCGCGCCCGCTCGAGCGCCGCCACCGACGGATACGCCCACACCCCCCCGAACCGCCGCGGGTCACGAAAGATCAACCACCCCCCGCCCTCGCCACTGCCATCAACGCCCGTCCTGAGCGATTCCGCGAGCGAAGGTCGGGATTTCCCCAGCCCCCAGCCCGCACCACCCGCACCGTCCCCCGCGCGCACAC
>SLDI01000135.1:0-6794 GCA_007125385.1 Phycisphaeraceae bacterium
GGGGAAAGGGGGCGTTGTGCCCGCATCGTACGCCCGCTGGCGTTCTCCCCGGCTCGAGACCCGCTCAGCCCCGCCGCCAAGCCCACAACGCGATGCAACCTATGTCGCTGAATAATTCCGGATCACCGGATCCACTGACCCCACACCCCCGAACTGACCTCATGCACGGCATGCACGAGTTCACCCAAATCAAATTTCCTATCCGTCCGTTCCTCGCCGCCGCCGGCGCTGCGCCTGTTCGTCGTGGAGTTAGCCCACCTGCACCGCGCCGGCCTGCTGGCCGAGCCTTCACCCCTCGCCGCGCTGACCGGAATCCGGGCAAGACGCGACGCGAGGCCCGGGGAAATGCGGTGTTGGCGTGACGTGGGCTTGAGGCACACTTGTTGATGTCATTTGAATCGTGGGGACCCGACCACGTGCATCCGGCGATCGGGATGAGGCCGATCCGTTCGTAGCAGCGAGCTCATGCGCTACCTCGCGCACACCCGGCCCTGCTCGTTGATGTCCGCGACACGCGCCGGGTCGAGTCCATCGATGAGCCAGCGCTCGTCGACGTTCCCGAAGGGCCGCAGCTCGAAGATCTCATCGGCCCGGGCAGGTCCGATGTGACCACGGATGAACTGGCGGTTGAGGGCCCACGCAGGCCGATGATCCGAATGTTCACCGGGATTGCTTTTGTGCTTGAAGGGTTGGATGGGCGGTCGACCGGCGTTGCGCTGGTGTTTGAAAGGGTCAGCGCCAGGCTGGCCGGGGGTAACTGGGGAATCTCAGTCAGGCAGGCGAAAAGAAAACCCTCAGGCGAAAAGAAAACCCTTGTCACGGCCAAGCGACGCGGTGTATCTTGAAGCTTCAGATGGACCCGCTTTGGCCTGGCGGCGAGTCGTCTGGGCACTGTCCATCGGAACACGCGTCGGCACGTGCATGCGGTATGGTGGCGGGACAACGCCTGTCCTGCACGGGAGAAAGATGATGCCAAAGCGCCGGATGTACGAGCTCGCGGTGATAGCCCTGCGCAGCCTGGTGTGTCTGGTCATGGGCGTGACCGGACCGTTGGCCCAGGGCAACCACAGCGGCACGCATTCCTGGAATGTGGGCGAGGGCGGGTCGTACTACGTTACGGGCAACTGGGATCCCACCGGGGTGCCAGGCGTCGGGGATGTCGCGCTGTTCGGGCGGAGTTGGGATGACGATGGGGCCGACACGATTACGTTCCCCGACATCTTTGTCCCCGGATTTCCCGAAGGCACTTTTGTTGAAAGGCCAGACCCTGTCAGCGATCGCCTGGTCGTGAGGTGGGATCACATTGAACTGGACCTGTGGGGGGCTGCTTCAGGGGCGCGAACCTACACGCTTGGCTCCAGTGGGGATCCGGAGTCTGCCGCTTCGTTGCTGCTGGGTCAGGGGAGCTTCTTGAGTATGGTGGGGAACCGAGGCTCCCTTCAGATCACCGGAGGCGGCACACTTGCGGGTGTGGACGCGGTGCTGGGCCTGGATAGCGGCACCGTGTTTTCGGGGTTTGGCCGATGGCGGAGTCGAGGTGACTTGACCATCACCGAAAGTTCCAGCGTCGTGTTGTCGCGCGATATGTTCATCGGCTACGGGGGTGATGGGGCGCTGCATGTGGATGCCGGCGGCAGTGTCGAGGCTGCTGGCACCACCTACCTCGGCTATGGGACCTTCAGCATGGGCGAGGCAGTGATCACCGAAGGCGGTGCCCAATGGAACGCCCAGGCCATGCAGATCGGCCGGGCGGGCCAGGGCGCGGTGGCACTCGAGGGCGGGGCCCTGATCACCAGCGGCGCGACGAGCCTGGGACATCAGTCCACCGGCGATGGCGCGGCGAGCATTCGCGACGGCGGCTCGCTGTGGGAGGTCGGCGGCGCGTTCACCGTCGGCTTCTCGGGCGACGGTGAACTTACGATCGAAACCGGCGGCGAGTTGACGGTCAGCAACGTCAGCCGACTCGCCGCCACCAGCGGTTCCACCGCCAGCGTGATCGTCACCGGCGCCGGGTCGCGCTGGCGCACCGAGAGCTCGCTCGACGTTGCCGGCCACGCTCTGGGCTCAGGCGGACAGGCGACGTTGACGATCGAGGAGGGTGCGGCTGTCGAGGTTGGCGGCACGATGCGCGTGTGGCCGGGCGGGGTCGTAAACCTGGACCGGGCCGGCAGCCTCGACGTGGGCGGCTTCGAGAACCGGGGCTCGCTCAGCTTTGATGATGGCACGCTTACGGTTCGCGGCGGCACCTTCCAGCCATCCGCGACGCCGCAGGATTTTCGTATTGACGGTGCGTTCGGCCTGCTTGATGAGCCGACGCTGCGCCTGCTCGACGGGGCCGCGACAGCCCAGATCCAGACCTTGTCGATCGGCGAAGCGGAACGCGGGGCACTGGAGGTGCGCCAAGGCTCAACACTCAATGCCAGCAATCTTTACCTGGCTGGCACCGCCAACGCCTCGGGTGGCACCGGCACGCTTAGCATCACCGAGGAGGCGCGCGTGGAGGTCGCAGGCGAGATGAAGCTGTGGCACGATGGCACGCTCACCGGCGACGGCACGGTGCAGGCCCTGCAGTTGATCAATCGTGGGATGATCGATCCGGTCGGCACGATCGACCTCGAAGGATCCTACACCCAGCACAACAGCGGCAGCCTCGCCATCGCGATGGGGGCGATGGGGCACGATCGCCTGGTGGTGACGGGCGCGGCCAGCCTCGCCGGGACGCTCATGCTCGAGCAGATGCCCGGCGAAGCGGCACCCGCCTGGCAGGAGATGGAAATTATCAGTGCCGCATCCGTCAGCGGTGAATTCGACAGCGTCGTGGCGCCCGGGCTCAACCACATCGTGTTCCAGCTTCAATACATGCCCAATCGCGTACTGCTGACCGCGGGACGGCTCGGCGACATGAACCTCGACGGCGTGGTGGACACGGGCGACGTCGCGCCGTTCGTGCTGGCGTTGACGGACCCGGAAGCCTACATGGCCCAGCACGGCGTCGATGAGGCGACGATGATTACGCTGGGCGACATCAACCAGGACGGCGCCTTTGACACCGGCGACGTGGCGCCGTTCGTGCAGTTGCTGGTCGGCGGTGGGTCGCAAAGCGTGCCGGAACCGGGCTCGCTGGCGCTGCTGGGCCTGGGTGGGCTGTTGCTGCTGCTGCGGCACGTCGCGTGAGGTTGTGCGAGCCGCGGTTCAGTTGCCGACGCCGGCGGCGGCCTTGCGCGGGCGGGGTGGAGCGCGCGACGAGAATGCTCCGGAACTTCTGTCTGCTTCAGTAGCACGCGCAAACCATGCGGACCATTGGACTTCGACTCGCTTGCGAAGGCTGCGATACCGTGCACGGCGGTCGTCATTGGGCGACTTGCCAGCAATTTTCCTTGCAGCGATGCTGCGTCCCGGATATCCTCGTCCACGCGTACCTCTCTTTATCGGACCGTTGGACAATCAGGAGGGCTGGCCCCACGGCCCCGAGGAGAAAGCCATGGGGACATTCCCCCCGCGACCGCGGCCTGCCGTGCTGCTATCAATCCGCGCACTGCTCGCGGGTGTCGTGGCGTTCACCGTGGTCGTCCCGGCGGCCGAAGCCGAGCCGGTGACGTTCGAGGTCAACAACATTGATCTGGGCGCGATCGACCGCATCGGCGACCTGAGCTGGAGCCACACGCTCGCCACGTCCTGGGACGCGGACTTCTCGGTGGGCGGCATTGTCGGCAAGCAGAATGCCACGATCATCCCGGAGGTGCGCGACCCGGTCTTCGACACCCTCCTCATTCCCCAGATCACAGGCGACACGCGCACCGGGGCGAAGTTCAGCGGCAACGTCTCGGGCGGTACGGGGCTGGAGTTTTACGCCGACTTCCAGGCCAGCGGCCTGGCGCCGGGCAGCATGTTCGACTTCCAGCCCGGCGTCGAGCTGCCTGCTGGGGTCTCCAGCGGCGAGTTCTTTCAGCTCGGCACGACGACCGGCATGCAGTCGAACCCGGCGTACAACCAGCAAGCCGTCGATCTGCCATCGTTCGAGGCGGGCATGGATTTCTTCTTCGATCTGGAGCTGCGCAGCCGCGTCGAAGGCGGGCTGTTTCCTATCGTTCCCTACGGCGCCACGAACTTCAACCCCGCGCCAATTCACGTCAACCAGAGCCTGCTGAAGTTCGAGTTCGACCTGGACCCCAAAAGCAACCCCGACTCGCAGGCCGGCATCCCGCCGCGCTTCGTCATCTTCGAAGACACGCTGTTTGAAAGCACCGTCGAGTTCCTCGACGACTCCGCCAGCGTCGTGAACAAGCAGATCAGCGTGGACGTGGGCGTGAAGGATCAGCCGGGCGTCTCCCGCCGCCTGGACATCGGCGAAGTGCAGCTCGTCAACCCCTTCGGGGTCGGGCAAAGCGTTCTGGGCGGCAGCCACCCGAACCTGACCATCAGCACCACAGCCGACGATTCCAGTGTCGGCTATTCCTTCGAGACGCCGCTGCTGCGCCTCGGCCTGGACCTGGACGGGATCGCCGCGTTCCTGGGCACCGGCCAGTCATTCACCCGGCTGCAGGAAGAGATCGAGAACTTCGCCAGCATCACCGCCGACCTGATCGACATCAAGTATGGCCCGGAGATCGGCTACCGCGAAACGGTCGATGTCCGGCCGGACTTCGAGGTCACGCTGGAGTTCGGTCAGACCGTCGCGGTGCAGAACGGTGACGGCATCGAGCTCGTCAACAGCATCACCGGGCTCTGGAGCGATCTGCCCGACATCTCCCTGCTCGGCGAAAATCCCGTCGAAGTCACCGCCAGCTTTGACGCGTTGACCGGCGAGTTGACGAAGCGAGGCGTGATGTTTCTGACGGACTACCTCGAGCTGACGCTGCTGGAGTTCGAGAGCGTGAAGATCCTCGACACGGTCGATCTGTCCCTCCCGCCGCTGCTGCGCGAGCGAACGAGCGTGATCGGCGCACTATTGGGCGAGGTGGAGCTGGAGATCCTGAACCGGACCCAGGCGATCAGCCCGATTCTGCTGGAGGGCATCGGGAGCAGCTTCACGCTGACGGCCTTGCCAAGCCCGCGCGTCTACCTGGCCGAGGATGCGGCCACGCATGATCCGACCGATGTCAGCAAGTGGCGCAACCTCGCCGACCACAGCGAGCCCGATTCGCTGGCGGACAAGGTGCTGGTGTTCGGGCGCAGCGAGCAGGCCGTCCAACACGTTGGTGAACTGGCGCCGATGATCTTCGCCGAGGCGAGCTTTGAGCCGCGCGAGACGGTTTCGATGAGGCGACTGTTCGTGGACCAGTCGGGCGCACAGCCGTCCACTAGCTTTTCCAGCCCTTTTCCAGCCAATCACCTGTTCGACAGGTTCAAGGTACCGCTTGAGGTCCGCGGCATTGAGGTGCCGGCGGGCTCTGAGCTGGCCACCGGTCGGCGGTGGGAGCTTGGCTCGATTCGCAACGATGGGCTGATCCACAATGACGACCGGGACCACATGACGTTCCTCGCGGCTGATGGCCTGCTCCAAATCACCGGCGAGGGAACGCTCGAATTCAATAACCAGCCCGGTTCCGTCGTAGCGCAGACATTGCTCCATGGCGAGGGGCATACGTTGCGCTTCGATGGTGTTCCCTTCGCCCTTCGCGAGGACCAGCAGGAGGTGTTAGTCAGCTACAGTAGCGGGCTTAGTGTCCGTTTTATCTGGGTTGACGTGCCCGTGACCGTGTCACACGACCGAATGCTCGACGTCTCACAGACCATCGACAACGCCGGGCGGATCGTCTTTGACGATACGGACCCGACCATTGCGCTGTCCAACCGGTTTACGAATCGGCCCACAGGCTCGCTGGAGGCGCTCAACGGCTCGGCCGTGGGGCTCAACACGCCGCGCGTCGAGCAGGACGGCCTGTTCGCCGCCCGCGGCACCGACTCGCAGCTTCTGATCCAACCGACCCTGCTGGCGCCCGCGGGCATGGATGGCGTCTTCGAGGCCAGCGACGGCGGAGCGATCGTCTTCAGCGGCTCGCCCACCATCGGTGAGCTCACGTTCCCCAACACATCGCCGACCGCGCCGCCGCTGAGCAAGCGCCAGACCTTCCGCGCGGCCGCGGGAGGGCTCGTCCGTTTCGACGGCGTCATCCAGCAGCGCTACGACGTGCAATCGCGGTTCGAGGTCGAGGCCGGCGGCGAGCTCGTGCTCAACGGCATCCGCTTTCCGCCGCTGACCGGCATCAGCGAGTCGGGCTTCGCGTTCTTCGCCGCCATCGCCTCCGACTTCATCGACATCGTCAACCACGGCACGCTGACCGTCGCATCCGGCGAGAATCTGATGTTCATCACCCCGCCCGGATCGCTGGCGCCGGGCTCGCCGCCGCCGACGCCCGAGCCAGTCGTCACGCCACTGAACCTGGTCAACACCGGCGAAGTCGTGATCCAAGCCTGGGCATCGTTCGGGTTCGAGGTGGAGATTGAGGACTATGCCGAGGGCGGCGCGAAGTTCGACCAGGGCGCATGGACCTTGCGGGGCGCCACGCCCAACCCCGGTACGCACTTCAGCAACCTGACCGCCCCCGAAAGCATGCCCGACTTCACGGCCGTTCTCGACCTGCGCGTCGTCCAGGTCTCCAACGAGGACAGCTTCATCGGAACTGTCTTCTTCGGCGACGGAAACGACATCCAGGACTTCGACACGCACCTGGCCATCAACGCCTCCGACATCACGCTAGAAGGTCGGGCGCTGTTCCCCTACCTCAACACGATGGAGGAAAACCAGGGCTCGATCGAGCTGCGCAACCGCCATGAGTTCACCACCGCCGGCA
>SLDI01000252.1:0-6752 GCA_007125385.1 Phycisphaeraceae bacterium
GACGATCTTGACGCCGCCGCGAGGCCGGTAGCGGATGGTGCGGGCGGTGACGGAGGCGGTGGTTACGGGGCTGGTGGCGGGGCTGGTGGTCACGGGGGGAGCTCCCAGGTGGTCGTAAGGCCGGGTATCAGCCGCTCTTACGACACCCCCCGGGGCGGGGGTTCGGTGCCCTGGCCAACTCCGCCGCCTTGCGCCGGGCGGCTGCTCCTTACCCCCCTCCCGCCGGGAGGGGCTGGGGGAGGGTGCGCCCTGCTGCCGGGGACGCACGGCAAGGCGAGGACGCACGGCTATCACGGATCCCCTCCCCCTGCCCCCTCCCAAAGGGAGGGGGTCTTGAATCTCCGCCCCCTGCCGTCTGCCTTCTGAATTCTGAATTCTGCATTCTGCATTGTTCATTCTGCATTGCCGGGCCCCCGCTGCTAACATACTTTCTCGCCTGGACCTGACCCTCCATGCTCACCGACGAAGCGAAGCACAAGTGCGGCGTGTTCGGCGTCTGGGGCTCGCCCGAGGCCGGCCACCTGGCCTACACCGCCCTGTACGCCCAGCAGCACCGCGGGCAGGAGTCGGCGGGCATCGCCATCAACGATCAGGGCACCCTCCACGCCCACGCAGGCATGGGCCTGGTGCCCGAGGTCTTCCCCGAGCACATCCTCAAGTCGCTGACCGGCCGCGCCGCCATCGGGCACAACCGCTACTCGACCACCGGCTCGTCGCGCTCGTGCAACGCCCAGCCGCTGCTGCGCGAGTACGTCGGCGGACAGGTCGCCCTGGGCCACAACGGCAACCTCATCAACGCCGAGCTGCTGCGACGCCACTACGAAGACCGCGGCCACATGTTCCAGACGACGACCGACACCGAGGTCATCCTGGTGCTGCTGGCGTCGCACCACCTGTCCAAGGACGATCCGCTGGCCGAGACGCTCAAGCATCTTCAGGGCGCCTACTCGCTGGTGTTCCTGTTCCACGACCGGATCGAGGGTGTGTGCGACCCGTGGGGCTGGCGGCCGCTGGTCCTGGGCACGACCGAGGATGGGTTCCCGTGCGTCGCGAGCGAGACGGTGGCGCTGGACGCGATCAACGCCCGTTATGAGCGCGACGTCGAGCCGGGTGAGATCGTCACGCTCAGCGACCGCGGCGTCAGTTCCCGCCGCTTCGCCGAGCCGCAGACGCCGGCGCACTGCATCTTCGAGCACGTCTACTTCGCCAACCCCAGTTCGCGGGTGTTCGGCGACACGGTGCAGACGGTGCGCGAGCGGCTGGGCGCGAGGCTCTCGGAAGAAGCGCCGGTCGAGGCCGACTGCGTCATCCCGATGCCCGACTCCGGCCGCTCGGCGGCGCTGGGCTACGCCGAGGCTTCGGGTATTCCGTATCGCGAGGGGATCGTGCCCAACCGCTACGTGGGGCGGACGTTCATCCAGCCGACGCAGAGCCAGCGGCGCAGCGCGGTGCAGCTCAAGCTCAACGTGGTGGAGGAGCTGATCCGCGACAAGCGGATCATCGTGGTCGACGACTCGATCGTGCGCGGCACGACGACCAAGGGGAAGATGGCCCAGCTCCGCCGCGCCGGGCCCAAGGAGATCCACCTTCGCATCAGTTGCCCGCCGATCCGCCACGCGTGCTACTTCGGGATCGACTTTCCCGACCCGTCGCAGCTCATCGCCAACAGCCGCACCGTCGAGCAGATCCGGCAGTACCTGGGGGTGGACAGCCTGCACTTTCTTTCGCTTGACGGCCTGCTCTCGTGCGTCAGCCGCGATCCGGGCAGCTATTGTCACGCGTGCTGGTCGGGCCAGTACCGCATCGAGCCGGACCGCCCGGTCAACAAGCTGGACCTGGAGCGGCATCAGTTGCGGATCTTCCAGGGCTCGTGAGATGGAGCCACAGATTGACACAGATGAACACGGATAAAGTCGGATAAGAACGCGCCCGCGCGTTAACGCCCGTCCTGAGCGAGTCCGCGAGCGAAGGGCGGGATCTCGACCGAATCTTCTTCATCTGTGTTCATCCGTGGCTATTTTTCCCCGTGGCGACGGAACCGCACCATGAAGCTCTACACCAAGCGCGGCGACGCGGGGCAGACCGACCTGTTCGGCGGCCAGTCCACCAGCAAGCACGCGCTGCGCGTCAAGGCCTACGGCTGCGTCGACGAGCTCAACGCGACGCTGGGCCTGGCGCGCGCGGCTTGTGACGACGACGATCTGCGGGCGCTGATTCACGAGTTGCAGGCGCGCCTCTTCGAGCTCGGCTCGGACCTGGCCACGCCCCGGCCGGAGGGCGATGCGGCCGACAAGGCCCCGATTCCCCGCATCGGACCCGAGCACGTCGAGCGGATCGAGCGCCGCATCGACGCGCTCGACGCCACGCTCGAGCCCATGCGCCACTTCATCCTGCCCGGCGGCAGCGAGGTCGCCGCACGGCTGCACCTGGCGCGGACGACCTGCCGACGGGCCGAGCGCTGCGTCGTGGCGCTGGCCGAGCAGGAGGACGTCGGGCCGAGCGTCGTGGTCTACCTCAATCGCCTCAGCGACCTGCTGTTCGTGATGGCCAGGCAGGCGAACAAGCTGGCGGGCGTGGCCGACGTGCCGTGGCATGCGCCGAATCGGTGAGGTGGCTCCGTTCTCGCAGAGGGCGCGGAGAGCGCAGCGATCGCCAAGTGAGCCAAGGTCGCGGCGGCCCAGGGCCCGAGCGAACAGTAGAAGCGGTCGGGACGGCAGCGCCGGCGCTGTTCGCCGTCGCCCTTTGGGCGACGCGGGGTGCCGGGTGCCACCTGCCGCGTTCGCGTTTTTCTGGAGAACCGCGTCGTCGTAATCGCTACGATGGAGCGTTGGCATGCTGCCGGGCCGGGCCCCGGCGGCGACTTGTTTGGAGCGCGGAAAATGTCGCAGCATCGTCGCGTATCGTTCAGCGGCCACGTCCAGGCGGTGGTCAAGCAGAGCTACTCGATCGGGAGCACGGCCCGGGGCCCGTCGGTGGAGGCGTGGTCGCCGGCGGTGAACGTCTACCAGTTGCCGGGGCGGCTGGAGGTGTGCGTGGAGCTGGCGGGCGTCGAGCCGGGCGCCATCGACGTGCGCGTCGAGCCGGGGCTGCTGCGGATCGCCGGCGTCCGCCCGGCGCCGGACCCCCGGCCGGAGGAGCGCGGGCCCGGGCCAATGCGCATCCTGGACATGGAGATTGACGCGGGCATGTTCCTGCGCGAGGTGCGCCTGCCCGCGGACGTGGACCTGTCGCGCGTCGAGAGCCGGTACGACCAGGGCATGCTCCGCGTGACCGTGCCGATGAAGAAGCGGAAATAGCCACGAATGAACACGGGACGCCAATGGAGGATGACGTGGGGTTTGGAGAAACCGCGAAGGCGCGAAGCAGGCGAAGGGCGCGAGGAAGAGACAGCGAATTCAATGCCCTCTGCCCTGGCGCCGTCGCGGCTCTTCGCTGCTTCGCGGTTTGTTTGTGTTCATTCGTGTTCATTCGTGGCTGCTTCCGATCTGCTGAATGAGTCAAGGAGCCGACGTGGCTGACGATCATGAGACGAGCAAGCCCGGGCCGTGGGCGTCGGTGCATGAGCCGGACCCGGTGCGTGCGATGACCAGCGCGCCGGGCGAGACGGTGCCGGGCGAGCCGGTTCCCGAGGCCGAGGCGCCTGTCGACGAGGCCGGCGGCCTGCCCGACGTGGTGCCGATCATGCCGCTGCGGGCGACGGTGTGCTTTCCGGGCACGATCATGTCGCTGGCGGTGGGTCGGCCGTCGACCAAGCGGCTGCTGGACGAGTCGCTGCCACAGTCGAAGGTGATCGGGCTGTTCACGCAGAAGGACGAGGAGGTCGAGTCGCCGGACCTGGCGGAGCTCTACCCGGTGGGGACGCTGGGACAGGTGCTCAAGCTCATCCGCCAGCCCGACGAGACCGTCACCATCATCGTCCAGGGCCTGCGCCGCTGCCGGATCGAGCGGCCGATGCAGCGTCAGCCGTTTCTGCGCGCCAAGGTCACGCAGCTCAAGGAGAAGGCCGGGCGGGGCAAGGGCTTCGCCGCCAGCGTCAATCAGCTTCGCGAGGAGGCGCGGCAGCTCATCGAGGCCACGCCCAACGCGCCGGAGCAGGCGCTGACGGTGTTGATGAACATCGACGAGCCGGGCAACCTCGCCGACTTTCTCGTGTCCAACCTCGAGATGGGCGTGCCGACGAAGCAGGATCTGCTCGAGGAGCTGGACGTGGCCGAGCGCGTCCGCCGGGTGCACCGCGAGGTGACGCGTCAGCTCGAGATGGCCAAGCTCCAGCAGAAGATCCAGCAGGACGTGCAGAGCTCGATCGGCCAGTCGCAGCGGCGGATGTTCCTGCGCGAGCAGATGAAGGCGATCCAGCGCGAGCTGGGCGAGGACGCCGCCGGCGGCGGGGGCGAGTCGGTCAACCAGCTTCGCCAGCGCATCGTCGAGGCTGCTCCGCCCGAGAAGGTCATGGCCGAGGCGGAGCGCGAGCTGGCCCGCCTGGAGGTGATCCCCGCGGCGAGTCCGGAATACTCCGTCATCACCACTTACCTGGAGCTCCTGGCCGAGCTGCCCTGGTCCGCGTCCAGCAAGGACAACCTGGACCTGAACCGGGCGCAGCAGGTGCTGGACCGCGACCACTTCGACCTGGACAAGGTCAAGCGGCGGCTGATCGAGTTCCTGGCGGTGCGCAAGCTCAACCCCGAAGGCCGGGGGCCCATCCTCTGCCTCGTCGGGCCGCCGGGCGTGGGCAAGACGAGCCTGGGCCAGTCCATCGCCGATGCCCTGGGCAGGCAGTTCGCACGCATCAGCCTCGGCGGCATCCGCGACGAGGCGGAGATCCGAGGCCACCGGCGGACCTACATCGGCGCGATGGCGGGGCGGATCATCCAGGAGATCCGCCGCGCGGGCACCAACAACCCGGTCATGATGCTCGATGAGCTGGACAAGGTGGGCGCCGACTTCCGGGGCGACCCGGCGTCGGCGCTGCTGGAGGTGCTGGACCCGCGGCAGAACCACCAATTCGTCGATCGCTACCTGGACCTGCCCTTTGATCTGTCGCACGTGATCTTCATCGGCACCGCCAACTACATGGGCAACGTGCCGCCGGCGCTGCGCGACCGCATGGAGGTGATCGACATCCCCGGCTACACGGACCACGACAAAGTCGAGATCGCCAAGGCCTTCCTTGTGCCACGCCAGCTCGAGGAGAACGGGCTGCGCAAGGCGCAGTGCGGTTGGCGCGTCGCGGGGATCCGCAAGATCATCGCCGACTACACCCGCGAGGCGGGCGTGCGCGAGCTGGAGCGGCAGATCGGAGCCGTCTGCCGGGGCGTGGCGGCGGAGGTGGCGCGCAACGGGCGGCGCAAGCACAAGGCCGTCGTCGACGACAAGCTCGTGCGCAAGCTGCTGGGGCCGGAGAAATACGCCCGCGAGCTGGACGTGCGCACTCAGGCGCCGGGCGTGGCGATGGGCCTGGCGTACACGCCCACGGGCGGGGAGGTGCTGTTCGTCGAGGCCACCGCGTACCCGGGCAAGGGCAACGTGATCCTGACCGGCCACATCGGCGACGTGATGAAGGAGTCCGCCAACGCCGCGCTGTCGCTGTTCAAGAGCCGGGGCCCGAGCCTGGGCTACGACGTCAAGCAGCTCGCGGAGCGCGACCTGCACGTGCACGTGCCCGCCGGGGCCGTGCCCAAGGATGGGCCCAGCGCGGGCGCGGCGATCTTCACCGCCATCGCGTCGCTGCTGCTGAACGTCAAGGTCTACGACCGCCTGGCGATGACGGGCGAGGTCACGCTGCGCGGCAAGGTGCTGCCGGTCGGTGGGATCAAGGAGAAGACGCTGGCCGCGTCGCGGGCCGGGCTCAGGACGATCCTGCTGCCCAAGCAGAACGAGCGCGACATGGAGGAGGTCGACAGGCAGGTCCGGAAGCGCTGCACGTTCCATTTCGTGGAGACGGTCGACGAGGTGCTGGAGCTGGCGCTGGGCAAGCAGAAGCTCAAGGAGGCGGCGAAGGCGGGGCGGTAGCGCGCCGTCAATGCAGCGGGGGTGCCACTGGCGGCTTGTCCGCCAGTGCCTGGGCGACCCGTGCCGGCGAGGCGGGTCAAGGCGACGATCAGGACACCTCGTTGACGTGGACCGTACGCCGCCGCCCCGGGACCACCGGTCCCGGCTTCATGCGGGTGATTCGTGTCATACGCGTTGCAGATCGTTGCAGCGCTTTGCGGGTGCCACACAGCATCCCCAAGGGTGCTGTCTGCTACGGACATCCACGGCGCACCACACACAGCAGCCTTCGGCCTGCTGTGTGGCACCCGGGGTGCGACGACGAACGCACGGCTTGCCCTTCGGGTCAAGCCGTGGCACCCAGCGTTCAAGCCTTTCCCGGATCGGAACTGCCTCACCTCACCCCGGCAGCGCCACCTCCGTGCGCTCGCCCCCCGGCAGCTCCACGCGCTGGCCCGCCCACGCGAACACGCCCGGCACGCCCGCGGGCAGGGTCACCGTCGCCTGGCAGCGCTGCGCCTCGTCGATGTCCATCAGCAGCTTGATCTCGCCGCCTCCCGGATGTGGCACCGTGCTCTCGAGGTGGCGCAGCGGGCCCGGGCTCGGCGCTATGCTGACGCGCGCAAAGCCCGCGGCCGCGGGGCGGATCCCCGCAAGCGATGCGTGCATGTGGTAGATCGGGTGCGCGCCCCACGCGTGGCAATCCGAGCGCGTCGGCTCGGGCTGCTCCAGCGGTGTGCACAACCCGCTGCGCACCATCTGCC
>SLDI01000695.1:0-6752 GCA_007125385.1 Phycisphaeraceae bacterium
ATGGACTACGTCAGCCCGATCTGCAACGACGTCGCCTGGCACCACGCGGTGGAGACGCTCTTCGGCATCGATCTCACGCCGCGGTGCAAGGTGGTGCGGACGATTCTGGCGGAGCTTGGCCGCATCCAGAACCACCTGTTCAACATCGGCACGGCCGCGCTGGACCTGGGCGCGTTCACGAGCTTTCTCTACGGGTTCAACCCGCGCGAGAAGATCTACGACATCATGGACTACATCTCCGGGCAGCGCTTCCACCCGGACTGGACGCGCGTGGGCGGGGCGATGCAGGACATCCCGGACGACGAGGTGTTCAAGCGGATGATCAAGCGTTTCCTCGATCATCAGCTTCGCCCGGAGGTGGCCGACATCGAGACGCTGCTGACCAAGAACCGCATCTTCCGCGACCGCACCGAGGGCATCGGCGTGATCAGCCGCGCCGACGCGATCGCCTGGTCGCTCTCCGGGCCGATCGCCCGCGCCGCCGGCGTCAAGCGCGACGTGCGCAAGGATGAGCCCTACCTGTGCTACGCCGAGAACTGGGACGGCCAGGGCGCCGAGCCGGTCACCTTCAAGGTGCCCATTGCCACCACGGGCGATGTCTACGCCCGCTACCTGGTGCGCCTGGAGGAGACCAAGCAGGCGGCGCAGATCATCGAGCAACTCATCGACAACATCCCGCCCGGGCCCATCAACGCCGACAGCGACGGCAAGATGCTCAAGCCGCCCAAGCCGGAGGTGTACGGCTCGATCGAGGGGCTTATCCAGCACTTCGAGCTGATCATGACCAACCGCGGCTGGGAGGCGCCCGTCGCCGAGGTCTACCACGCCCAGGAGAGCGCCAACGGCGAGCTGGGCTACTACATTGTCAGCGACGGCGGGCCGCGCGCCTGGCGGGCCAAGACCCGCCCGCCGAGCTTCATCAACTACCAGTCCTTCGCCAAGATGATGGAGGGCCACCTGATCGCCGACGCGGTGGCGATCCTGGGGAGCCTGAACATCATCGCCGCGGAGCTGGATCGGTGAGAATGGCCCATTGCCGATTGCCGGTGGTCGCGCCTCGGCCATGAGCAATCGGCAATCGGAAATTGGAAATCGGAAATCGTCATGGCTTGGATCACCAAGAACTCCGCCGGCATTGAAATCGACCGCCGCGATGCGCCCTGGCTCGACGACGAGCTCAAGACCACCCTCGAGCGGGACGTCCTGCCGCGCTACCCCAACAAGCGGGCCGCGAGCCTGCCGACGCTGCACGCGATCCAGGACAAGCATGGCTACCTGCCGTATCAGGCGCTGGAGGAGGCGGCCGCGTTCCTGGAGATCGCCACCGCCGAGCTGCTGGACACGGCCACGTTCTACGAGGAATACTTCCTTCAGCCGCACGGCAAGTACGTGATCTGGGTCTGCCAGTCGCTGAGCTGTGAGATCATGGGCCAGCCGGCGCTGCTCGAAGCGATCAAGACCAAGCTGGGCATCGACGAGGGCGAGACGACGCCGGACGGCAAGTTCACGCTCATGCACGTCGAGTGCCTGGGCTCGTGCGGCACCGCCCCGGTGGCGCTGGTCAACCACAAGCTGCACGAGAACATCACGATCGAGAACTTCGAGCGCGTGCTGGATGGGTTGGAGTGACGCATGAACCGCTCTCTCCTGCGGGAGGGGGCGCGGGGTGGGTGGTCTCTTGAGCCGCTTGCGGCTTCGCGATGCCGCAAGCGGCTCAAGACAGGCAGCCCACACGGAGGGGGTGGAAACATCGGAAATCCCCAATGTCCTGGTTCACCCGATTCTGCCGCCACGCGGGCCTGACGATCCACCACATCGTCAAGCCCGTGCGCAGCGACACCCGCCGCCACGAGGTTCGACGCGACGTGGAGGAATCGCACCCCGAGCCGGGCGTGACGCTGCGGCGCACGACGATTGAGGAGGTGGAGATCAGGGGCAAGCGAAGCCCGATGAAGTGACCGTCGCCGCCGACCCCCGTTAGCCGTCGCCTCAAGGCGGCGGCTGACCGCGCCCGCGTATCGAGTCGTTAGAGTAAAGACCATGCCCAAACTCAAAGAACCGGTCCTGTGCAAGCGCATCCCCACCTGGCCCTGGGGCGACCCCGCCGACCGCAAGCTCGTGACCTACGACGAGTACGTCAACACCGGCGGGTACCAGGCGCTGGAGCAGTCCATCGCCATGGGCTCCGAGAAAATCATCGACATCGTCAAGGCCGCGGAGCTGCGCGGCCGGGGCGGCGCGGGCTTCCCCGCGGGCATGAAGTGGGGCTTCCTCCCCCCCGCCGACGGTGAGCCACGCTACCTCGCCATCAACGCCGACGAGTCGGAGCCGGGCACCTTCAAGGACCGCCTGCTCATCGACTTCGACCCGCACCTGGTCATCGAGGGCATCGCGATCACCATGCTCGCCTGCCAGCTCGACACCGCCTACTTCTACATCCGCGGCGAATACCACCACCAGCGCGACGTCTTCGAGAACGCCATCAAGGAGGCGTACGACAACAAGATCTTCGGCCCCGGGTCGCGGCTGGGCCAGGTCAACGGCCGCGACCCCAACCTCTACCTCCATCGCGGGGCGGGGGCCTACATCTGCGGCGAGGAGACCGGCCTGCTCGAGTCGCTCGAGGGCAAGCGCGGCTGGCCCCGCATCAAGCCGCCCTTCCCCGCCGTCGCGGGCGCCTTCAACCGCCCCACCGTCATCAACAACGTCGAGACCCTCGCCTGCGTCGTGCCCATCATCGAGCACGGCCCCGAGTGGTGGCAGGCCATGGGCACACCGCGCCCCGAAGGCGCCCCGCCCAACGTCCCCGCCAGCTTCGGGCCCAAGCTCTACGGCGTCTCCGGCCACGTCAACCGCCCCGACGTCTACGAGGACGAGCTGGGCATCAAGCTCTCCACCCTCATCGAGGAGCACTGCCAGGGCATGCGCGGCGGCAGGAAGTTCAAGGCCGCGATCCCCGGCGGCACGTCGATGGGCATCCTCGGGCCCGACGAATACGACGCCGAGCTGGACTTCGACGTCGGCAAGAAATACAACTGCCTGGGCCTGGGCACCGCCGGCGTCATCGTCATGGACGAGGACACCGATATCGTGGCCGTGGCGCGCAACTGCGCCCGCTTCTTCGCCCTGGAGTCGTGCGGCCAATGCACGCCCTGCCGCGAGGGCACCGGCTGGATGTACCAGATCCTTCAGCGCATCGAGGCCGGCGACGGCACCACCAAGGACCTGGACCTGCTGCTGGAGCTCTCCGGCTCGATGGGTGCGATGCCCGGGACGACGATCTGCGGCCTGGCGGACGGGGCGAACTGGGCGGTGCGCACCATCGTCAACAAGTTCTGGGACGAGTTCGAGGCCCGCGTCAGCAAGGAGCAGTACGTCAGCCTGGCGGTGTTGGGGGCGGGGTGACGCCCACCCCGACAGGGTTAACGCCCGTCCTGAGCGAGTCCGCGAGTGAAGGGCGGGATTGCCGGAGCCTGCCGTGATTGAAAAGGTTGTACGCCGGTTCAAGCTGGGCGATCGCACGCCCGACGACGAGACGCGGGCGTACTGGCGCAGCCGCCCGTCCGCCGAACGCGTCGCCGCCGTCGATGAGCTTCGCGAGCAATGGCATGGCTCACCACTACCGCGACTTCCAAGAGTTGCTCAGGTCATTGAACGACCGCGGCGCTAGGTACGTGATCGTCGGCGGCTACGCCATCGCCCACCACGGCTGGCCCCGCTACACCAAAGACCTCGATCTGCTCATCGAGATGACCCCCGACAACGCCCAACGCGTCGTCCAAGCCCTTGCCGCGTTCGGGTTTTCCGGCCCCGAGATCAGCGCCGAGAAGCTCACCAACCCGCGCACCCTGCTCCGCCTTGGCCGGCCTCCGACACAGGTCGAGATTCTCACCTCGATCGACGGTGTAAGCTGGGACGAGGTCTACGCCAATCGCGAGCCTGGCGAGTACGCCGGCGTGCCGGTCGCCTACATTGGACGCGAGCAGTTCATCCAGAACAAGAGGGCCGCCGGCCGCCTGCGCGACCTGGCCGACATCGAAGACATCGGCGAGGATCCCGGCCAGCCGCGCCCCCGCAACAACCCGCCCACCGACGAATGACCCGCGGAGGCCTGCCCATGAAAACGAGTGTCACCACCGTCCTTTGCCTGCTCCTCGCCGCCCTCGTCACCATCCCCGCCTGCCGCAGCCCCGAGCAGCGCGAGATTGACCGGTGGGCGGAGATGGAGCGCGCCGCCTTCCGTGAGCGCAGCGAGGTGCTCGCGGCCGCGTTCGACAACATCCTCAACGACTACCTCGAGCAGCAGAATTACGACACCGACGCCGCCACACGCGACCAGGTCCGCGACAACATGCTCGAATCGGTGCCCGGCCTGCTGCTGGCCGGCGAGCAGATGGAGCGCGCCTTCGCCCGCGGCGACTTCCGCAACGCCGAGAACCAGCGCCGCGTCGACCGCCGCCTGCGCCAGGCCCGCGCCATCGACATGCAACTGCCCGGCCTGACGCGGATGCTCGCCGCCCGCCACCGCCGCGACGAGCTGCGCGACGCCGAGCTTGAGATCCTCCGCCGGCTCCTGGACCACCACATGGACAACCTCGGCCAGCGCCTCTGGCCGTCGTGACGCGCGCGGGCGTCCGGGTGTGCTTCCCATGTAGGGTGGGTAGAGCGAGGCGAAACCCACCGCGTTGGTCGAGGATCGACGGCGTTCGCGGCGGGTTTTGCTTCGCTCTACCCACCCTACAGCCGAACCCCCGCGACCGATTCGCTACGCTGAGGGCCCATGCCCCCGCTGTCGCAGACGCTCGTCGAGCCTTTCACCACCCCGCTGCGCCGCGTCGGGCAGACCGTTCGCTCCTACGACCTGACCACGGCACGCGGCGACCTGCTCGCCGGCGTCACTGTCGCCGTCATCGCCATCCCCCAGTCGATGGCCTACGCCATCATCGCCGGCGTCGAGCCGGTCTACGGCCTCTACACCCTCATCTTCCACGCCCTGGTCGGCTCGCTGCTCATGTCCCAGCCGGGCGTGGCGCTGGGCCCGATCAACACGCAGAGCCTGCTCGTCGCCTCCATCGTCACCCGCCTCGTCGAGCCCGGCGACGCCGCCACCTGGCTCAGCCTCGTCGTCGCCCTGACGCTGCTCAAGGGCCTCATCCAGCTCGTCATGGGCCTGGCGCAGCTCGGCCGACTCGTGCAGTACGTCAGCCAGAGCGTGATCGTCGGTTTCACCGCCGGCGCCGGCGTGCTCATCGCCGCCAGCCAGGTGCCCGCGTTCCTGGGCTTCACGCTCGACCGCGCCGCCGCGACGCTGCCCGGCCTGGCGGGCACCATCCAGGCCATCGTCGCCCAGGTCGATCGCATCGAGCCGGCGGCCATCGCCATCGGCGCCGGCGCCCTGGCGATCGTGCTCATCGCCCGCCGCATCTCCATCCTCGTGCCCGGCCCGCTCATCGCCGTGGGCCTGGGCGGCCTCGCGGTCTACCTGCTCGGCTACACGCCGGAGAACCTGCCGCTGATCGGGCCGCTGCCCCAGGCCCTGCCCGCCCCGGCCGTGCCCAGCTTCTCCCTCGAGCACCTCGAGCCGCTGCTGGCCGGCGCCGTCGCCCTGGCCCTGCTGGGGCTGATCGAGGTCTACTCCCTGAGCAAGGCCATGGCCACGCGCACCGGCGGCCGGGTCAACGCCAACCAGGACCTCGTCGCCCAGGGCATCACCCACATCACCACCAGCTTCTTCAGCGCCATGCCCGGCTCGGCGAGCTTCGGCCGCAGCGGCCTCAACCTCTTCGCCGGGGCCCGCACCGGCTTCGCGGGCATCTACAACGCCCTCGTCGCCCTGGCGGTCTTCCTGCTGCTGGCCCCGGCGGCGCGCTACGTGCCGCTGGCGGTCATCGCCGCCATCCTCTTCGTCATCGCCTACCAGCTCATCGACTTCGCCTACTTCCGCCGCGTCTACCGCTCCAGCCTGGCCGACGCCGTCGTCTGCTTCGCCACCTTCGCCGCCACCCTCACCGTCCCGCTGGCCTACGCCGTGTTCGTCGGCATCTTCCTCAACATCGCCCTCTACTTGCGCCGCGCTAGCCAGCTTCACATGGCCGAGATGGTCCGCTCACCCGAGGGCCCGTTCGTCGAACGACCCATCCACGACCGCGCCGGGCAGCGCAAGGTCATGTTCCTGCAGATCGAGGGTGACCTGTTCTTCGGCGTCGCCGACGAGCTGGAACGCCAGCTCGCCGACATCGCCCGCGGCCAGACGCGCGTCGTCATCCTGCGCCTGAAGCGCACCCACTCGGCCGACTCCACCGTTCTCGGGGTGCTGGAGCGCTTCGTCGACCAGATGCAGGCCAAGGGCGGCCACGTGCTTCTCTGTGGTCTGCGGCCGGAGCTCATGGAGCAGATGCGCCGCTTCGGACTGGTCGAGCGCATCGGCGAGAAGAACGTCTTCGAGGCCACCTTCGGCGTCTTCACCAGCGCCAAACGCGCCCTGCACCGCGCCCGCGAGCTCGTGGGCACCAGCATCGACCTCAACCAGGAGCTCGGCGACGAGGACGAGACCGAAGGCTGGGGCTATTCGATCTAGGCGGCAGGCCGTATTTCGGATTTCGAATTTCGGATGTGGCGAGGTGCTCAAGTCGGGTGCACCTGAAAAGGTAGCGGGGATGACGTACGACGCTCGGGGCAGCCACCTTACCGCGTCGCTCGTCGGCTACAAATCTGAGGTCCACTCCTCAACTCCGAAATCCGACATCCGCAAT
>SLDI01000300.1:0-6742 GCA_007125385.1 Phycisphaeraceae bacterium
ACCGCGAAACGCAACTCAGCCATGTCGCCGCTCGCCTCAGTAGCTTGCCTCGAGTATCTGCATC
This sequence comes from Phycisphaeraceae bacterium, assembly GCA_007125385.1. Classification (GTDB taxonomy): domain Bacteria; phylum Planctomycetota; class Phycisphaerae; order Phycisphaerales; family Phycisphaeraceae; genus SKPT01. The sequence continues at coordinate 65 of SLDI01000300.1, forward strand.
GGCTCAAGCGTGTGGGCCTGGCCGGTCGACGTCACGCGCACGCGCTGCCGCTGGTGCGTCAGGTTCATCAGCAGCAGCCGGCGCGTCGCGCCCTGCCGCAGCGCCAGGCCGATCGCCCGCAGGGGCGCGTCGCTCGTGCAGCGCACCACCTGCGCGTCGCCGGCCCCGGCGAGCAACGCGAGCGCATCGTACACCGGGTAACGCTCCAGCGGCTGGCTGGGCCACTTTGCCGGCACCTCGCTGCCCGCCTCGCGCTCCATCACGCCGCGCAGGCCCACCGTGCGGTAGTACGTCACGCTGTCGGCGCCCGCCTCGGCCAGGTACTTGACGCTGCCGAGCGTCCACACGGCGGTGATCGGCTCGCGCTGGCGCCCGTCCACGTCCGCGGGCAGCTCGCCCGGCGGCGTCGGCGCAGGTGGGGCCGTGGCGTTGGGGTTCCAGCGCATCTTCAGCGTCACCGGCGAAACCGCCACCTGCCCGCCGGCCGCCAGGGAGCGGGCCGTACGCACCACGTCCGTCTGAGCCTCGAGCGTCTCGATGAGCGAGGCGTCGTCAAAGGCGTGCACCTGCGGGTTGGTCGAAAACGCCACCCCCGCCAAACCCGTCGCAGCGCGAACATTTGGTGGCTCGCGGTTGAGCTCGGTAAAGAACGCGTCGGTGCCTACGAAGCAGTTGGCGCGCTCACCCAGCACCTCGCCGGCCGCCCGCGCCAGGTCGTCAGGTGTCGTCTTGTGCTCGCGATGCAGGACGATGACGCGCGCCAGCGGCGTTGCCAGCTCACGCAGCGCCTCGCCCAGCGACGCCAGCTCCGCGTCGTGCGAAGGCGAGAAAAAGCTCGCCAGCTCGAGCCGGGCGTTGAGCTGCGTTGCCGTTTGCGCCGCATGCTCGAGATGCGTGCGCCAGTCGGGCGCGTCCAGGCGCAGCTCCGCCCGCACGTGGGCCGGCTTCAGCGGGCGCAAGCGCTCCAGTTCCGCGGGCGTATGCTCGTGCCCCGGCGTCAGCTCCAGGCCCAGCCGCGGCAGCCGATGCGTCGACGCCTCGTCCACCGCAAGCTCCACCACTCGATCAGCAGTCGGCGCCGACGCCGCCGGGCGCGCGGCGCGATCGACGATGGGCTCGATCGTCACCTTCTGCTGCACCCGATCCCCAGCCGACACGTCCACGGGGAAGGGCAGCGCCAGCGGCGTGCAGTACGTCTTGAACGAGGCGTCGATCCAGTTGCGCTGGTCCTCCATCTCGAACGTTTCGCCCTCCATCACCACGCGGCACCACAGCCCCTCAGCCGCCTCGTGCTCGATCGCCCGCATGTCCAGGAAAGGCTGGTGCGGCGAGATGAGCTCGGGAAAACGATCCTCGACCTGCGAGCCATCGACGCGCGTGACCCGGCAGCGCGCCCCCGTCGCGTCGCGCGGATGCAGCACGCAGAAGCCGATGCGGTTGCGCTTGAAGCTGGTGTTCGCCTGGCCGTCGAAGGTATAGGTGATGGTGCCATCGGCCGCGCCGACGATCCGGCCGGCCCAGGTGAAGTCGATCTCACCCTGGCGGTGATGCGCGGTGAAGGCGAGCTCGAAGCCTTCATCGTCCTGCCGATGCGTCAGGTCACCCACCGCGATCGGCACCGTGCCCCAGTTGTGATCGCGCACGGCCGCGTACACGCCGCGGATCATCTCCCGCTCGTCCACCTGCACGTAGCGCAGGAACGCGCTGTCGGGCTCGAACACCGCCGAGACCGGCCCGGCGGCCAGGGGCACAGGTCGCATCGCTTGCTCCACGCTCATCGATCGGCTCCTGACCAGCAAAACATCGTTCATCGTCCTCTGCCGAACACGCCGCCCGTGCGCCACGCAGCGACCGCGACGGGAATTTACCATAAGGGAGCCATGCTGATCCACAGCAGCGCGCCCGGACCTCAGGCATCACGGACGGAGAACCGGGGCCTTTCTGCGCATAATATCATTTATACCCGCCTGTTAGATGAGATGGGCCGGGGTGGCCGGGCGTGGGGCTGGCCGCCTGGCTGTCGGCGCGGTCGGATGTTGGTTAATCTATGGTCCATATGGGTCATGGCTTGATCCGCCGGACAAGCCGTGGCACCGGCGGGAGAAACCATCCGGAGCAAAGCTTCGCCGCAGAGCATGACCATGACCGCCACCTTAACCCGCAGCACCGTCGACGCCAACGACTTCGCCGAGCTGGTCATCCAGCCCTCCGGCCCGCGACCGGCGAACCCCTTCACCGACCTGCGAATCACCGGCTCCTTCGCCCGCGAAGGCGACCCGCCCACGCCCGTCGGCGGGTTCGTGGACAGCCCCGATGGCAGCGTCCTCAAGGCCCGCTTCCTCGCGCGCCAGCCCGGCCGGTACCGCTACAACGTGACCTGCCAGAGCGCCGACGGCGACAGCGAGCGCTTCGAGGGCTCATTCGACGCCCAGCCCAGCCAGCGCAAGGGCCTGCTACGCCTGGACCCCGACCACCCCAACCATTTCATCTGGGAGGGCACGGGCGAGCACTACTTCTGGAACGGCACGACCGCCTACTTTCTCGCCGGCTTCCGCGATGAAGCCGTCATCGCCAGGGCCATCGACCGCCTGGCCTCGCTCAAGGTCAACCGCATCCGCACGCTGCTGTACGGCCGCAACGGTGACCGGCCCTGGGGCGAGCCGGTGGTCAACCACGACGCCTACTCGCTGCGCCTGAATCCCTGGCAGGCGAAGTTCCCCGACGACGAGGTGCCCGAGTTCGACCTGACCCGCTTCAACGTCGCCTACTGGCAGAAGTTCGAGCGCCTGCTCATGCACGCCCGCGAGCGCGACGTGATCATCAGCGTGATCTTCTTCATCGGCGCCCAGGACCTGAACACGCCTTTTGTGGCCGAGGGCGAGGACGAGCTGCGCTACTACCGCTACGCCGTGGACCGCTTCGCAGCCTTTTCCAATGTCACCTGGGACCTGGGCAACGAGCATGACTTTCACCGCAACGGCTTCTGGACCGACCACATGGCGATGATGATCCGGGATCGCCTGGACCCCTACGGCCACCTGCTCGGCGTGCACAACAAGATCTATCACAAGCACTGGAACGACATGCAGCTCATCCAGGACTGGGACGCCGGGCTCAACGCCCGCTTCAACGAATACCGCCGCAAGCAGCACGCCAGCGGCCGCGTGATCCCGCAGATCAACGAGGAGTATGGCTACGAGCGGCTGTGGGAGCGTTTCCCCGGCCACCGCAGCGCCGAGACGCGCCGACGCTGCGCGTGGGAGCTGGCCATGGCCGGGTGCTACCAGACCGCGGGCGAGCACGCCAAGACCGGCGGCGGGGTCAACGAAGACACCGGCGGCGGGTGGATCACCGGCCGCGGCGACGAGACGATGACCATGTTCCACGGCTATCGCCACATGGTCGAGTTCTTCACGTCGTTCGACTGGTGGCGCCTCGAGCCGTGCAACGAATGCGTGCACAGCTACCAGCCCGCCAGGGGCGAGATCGCCTACTACACCAACGCCGGCGAGCCGATGCCCATCACCGAAGCCTGGGCCCTGGCCGAGGATGAAGGCCGCTACGTCGTCTACCTGCCCGCCGGGGGCACGGCCTGCGTCAAGCTCGGCCGCGGCGTTTATGACATCCAGCGCTTCAACCCGCGCGACGGGAGCTGGCAGGAGATGGGCGCATGTGATGGCGGCTTCTGGTTCAGCCCCGCGCTGCCGGATGCCGAGGACTGGGTCTTCATGTTCACGCGCCGCGGCGCGGATCAGACGGGGAAGATGGAATAGTCCTCCGGCCGCTGGCCGGTCACGGCGTAGTAGAGGATCCCCACGGCGATCCAGAACAGCCCGCCGAGCAGCTCGCCGGCGATCACGCCCACCGCCAGCGGTTGCCCGACGAGGTACGCCCGCTCCCCGCCCAGGCGTACGACGCCGGTCTTGATCAGCCAGCCCAGCAGGAACGACGCCCAGAGCATGTTGATGCCCCAGGTGCCCATGAGCAGGAACGCCACCGGGTGCAGCGGCCAGCCGGGGATTCGCAGGCGCGCCAGCGCGGTGCCCGCGACCAGGGCCGCGCCGAGCATGGCCCAGGCGAGCATTGTCCCGTCGGGGCGCAGCCTGGCCAGGCGTTGCCAGTCGTTGAGCCCGACCGCCTCGCCCAGCCGATCCCAGGCCAGCAGCTCGGTGATCAACCGGGCCGTGTGGTCGAAGCCGCGAAACGCCGCGCCATGCTCGGCGGCCCACCAGGTGCCGCCGCTGCCGGTGCCGTGCTCGTAGTGCAGACTCACACTCACGACGCCCGCGACGATCGCGCCCAGCACCACCATCACGGCCAGGACGATGGCGACGGCGCCGGTGCGCCCGGCCGGGCGCGGCGACAGCCGGCGGCGCATCTCCAGGCCGTTGACGATGTAGGTCATCAGCGACTCTTTCGCATCGCCGAGCAGGATGAAGCCGATCACCCCCAGCAGCAGCATCTGCGTCGGCCCCAGGGCGACCTCGCCGAACAGCGCGGGAATGATGCCCAGCGGCAGGAACGGCCCGGCCAGCAGGAACATGCCCGTCTCGCTGGTGATCCGCGCCAGCACCAGCCACGTGCCCATCACCAGCACCACCAGCACTGCCGCCACCAGCGGCGAAAGGCCGCCCGCCCAGTAGAACACGCCGCCGGCCGCGGCGAAAAGCACCATCGCCCGGCTGGCCCAGCGCACCGCCGGGGTGACCAGATCCGAGCTGGCCAACCCCAGGCCGCTCTTGACCACCTCCAGGTAGTAGGCCCGGCCGGTGTAAAGGATCAGCGCGATCACCGCCGCGTAAGCGCCGAGGCGGAAAAAGTTCATGTTGCTCGGCTCGTAGCGGTCGGTCGAGACCAGCACGCCCCGGCCCACCAGCACGCTGCCGAGGATCACGAACAGGATCGGCGCCAGGCCCAGGCTCAGCGAGATCGGCCGGGCGATGAAGTAGGCGAACGCCGCGACCGAGGGGAAGATGGCGAAGTAGAAGATCACGTGGCTCTGCGGCACCTGGCGGGCGTTCTCGAACAGGTCGCGCAGCGGCATGAGGTCCACCGCGCGGTTGATCGGCGGCAGCGCAGGGAACCAGTTGTGCAGGCCGTTGATCAGGTGAAAGCCCAGCACCGCCGCGAACCCGCCCCAGAACAGGCGCGACCGCATCGTCGCCGGCAGCAGTTGCCCGGGCTCGCGTCGCGTCAACACTTCGAGGAAGCGCGGGATGGGAAACGCCAGCATCTCCCGGCGCGACCACTGTGGATGCACGATCACCGCCATGGCCACCGCCGCCAGGCTCAGCATCAGCGTCCCGCCGAGCCAGACGACTGCCGGCCCGGCCCAGCTCCGCCAGGGCACCTCGCGCACCGGCAGCACGCGCCCGGTGTGCAGCCCCGCGTGCAGCGACCCGACGACGTGCTCGTCATACCGCCCGCCGGCCAGCACGGGCGTGATGCCCCGCGGCGGGGGACGGATCAGCTCGGGCAGGCGATCCACCAGCCACGCCCGGCCGTGGGCCACCCGCCTGTGCTCGGTCCCGATGGCGTCGCCGCCGGGGGCGAAGTCCGCCCGGCCCAAGGCCGCGTTGAGCGAGCGCAGCAGATTGTGGCGATCGGCATGATCCAGGCCGTCCGCCTCCCACGCGCGCCGCCAGAGCGAGCGCTCGTCCGGCTCAAGCACGGACCAGAGGCGAGCCGCGACGCTGTCGTCGCCGGCGTCCCGCCGCTGGCGGACGTGCTCGAGCAGGGCCGGCCAATCCGTGACGTGGCCGTGGCCGAGCTCGGCCGAGCCACCGGGCAGGTAACTCATCACGTGGGTGGCCTGCCAGTTCGTCCGGCCCGGCGCCTGCTGGCCCGGCAGGCCGACGGCAATGGTGAAATATTGAAAAAAGCCCTGCCCGGGGAAGGAGCAGGCGGCCAGCGCCAAGGCGGCGACCAGGGCGATCTCCGGCGGGGCGAGCGCGGCGCGCCTGCTCCACGCCCCGAGCATCGGGTTGATGACCAGGACCCAGAGCGTGACGCCGCCGAAGACGCTGATGGGCAGGGCGCTGCCGATAAAGCGGGTCTGTCCCATCACCATGTCGTTGAAGAACGTGAAGCTGGAGATGGCCAGCCCGGCGGCGAACCCCAGCACGATGGCGCGCAACGACATGATCGGGAGCCCTCTGCCGGCGGCGCGGCCCCGCCAACGCGCCTGGGAAAGCTGGCCACAGTTTATCATCTGCAAATTTGGTGGTTCGGTACATTTTGGTATTGAGCCACCTCGGGCGCGCTGGTAGAATCGCGCCGCGATTGTGCGGAGCCGGGCCGCGTCGGACGCCGGCGGGCAAGCCGGTCGGCTTATTCCAAGAGGTCATTTGCGGAAAATTGAAATGGTCCCGAGCCCCTCGATCAGCCGGTGGAGCTCATCGTCAGCCGATGTCCGGTGGCGGGCCAGCGTCGCGGTGGTCTTGGCGCTGGGCATGACGCTGGCATGGACGCCTCCCGTCGGGGCCGAGCGCGACCCGGCGGTGCTGCCCAACCCCGAGCGCCCGCCGTTCCTCAAGGACTTCATGCTCCATCGCGGTGTGGGCGAGTGGCCGGACGTCCTGTTCTACCGCGAAGCCGGCCATGGCGAGGCGCGCGGCGCCGCGGAGCAAATCGCCGCGACGGGGCACCATCCGTTCTTCGAGCTCGTGCACTGGACGG
>SLDI01000448.1:0-6731 GCA_007125385.1 Phycisphaeraceae bacterium
CGTGGTCATCCATTCGACCGACTTCAGCGGCACCAACGCGCCATGGGGTGAGCTCATGTCCGCCGCGGCGATGGCGCGCGGCGCGGTCGGCTGCGTGTGCGACAGCCAAATCCGTGACTGTCTGCGCATCATCGACATGGGATTCCCGGTGTATTATGCCGGCATTCGGCCTCTCGACTCGATGGGTCGGGCACGCGTGATGGCCTACGACGTGCCGGTGCGCTGTGGCGAGGTGCTGGTGCGGCCGGGCGAGCTGGTCTTCGCCGACTTTGATGGTGTGGTCGTCGTGCCGCGCGATGTGGAGGCCGAGGTCTTGCGACGGGCCAAGGACAAGGTCGCCAGCGAGTCCGCCTCCCGCCGCGAACTCCAGGCCGGCAAGCGCCTGCGGGAGGTTTACGACACCCACGGCGTGCTGTGACCAGGGCAGACGCGTTCTCCTTCAGTTGCTCCGAGCCGCGTCAAGCGCACCAAGGTCGGCGCACCAATCAAGAGACAACAAGACACATCTCGAACCGGTTCCTACACAAGCCCTGCCGACAAACGGCCGCGTCAGATCACCACGTCCTTTCCGGACACCGCTGCCCCGCCGGCCGCGTCCTGTGCTTGAGCCGGCGGCCGCAGCGGGCGCAGGTGCAGAATCGCTCCGGGTTGGGCCGGCACGTTGGCGGGTCCACCGCAAGTTGCGGTGTCGGCAAGACTTGTTGCGAATCGGGGTGACAGGATCTGAGCCTGTGACCTCCTCGTTTCCGAAGAAAAGCTTTTCCTCGACGAGGCGGTTGTGTACCTTGGAGGTGGGCATGATCAGCATCGGGCCGGCCGGGAGTCAACTCTTGGCTTGGTGGCATCGGGCCCCCGGATGCATGTCTCCTGTCGGTTGTGGCATGGAAGCCGGGTTCTGCTCTTTCCTGCCAGGGGGATCGTCGCAACCGCGTGCCACATCTCGTGCTCAAGGCTCGTGGCCACGTGGCGGTGCCCCGGTCGGGGCACGCCGCTTCGTGGCCGTCAGCGGGAGGTCAGATCATGCGCCACTTCGCTTTCCCGACCGGCCCCCACGGCCCGAGCCACCACCGCCAGCGCCCCCGTCACCGCCTGGCTTTGGCACTGGTGGCAGTCACGCTCCTGGCCGCTGCCGCGACGGGCCACGCCGGGCACAACGGCGATGAGCACTTCTGGGACGAGGGCGTCGACGGGACGTTCGGCGCCCCCGGCTTCTGGAGCGAAGGTGCCCCGCCCGGCAGTGGGGAGTTCGCGATTTTCAACGTCCCCGGCGAATTCACCGTGGATTTCGACGCCGATCACGACAACGATCGGCTGCGGCTCCACGACGGCGCGGTGACGTTCGATCTGATGTTCCGCGGGATTGCGCACACGTACGCGCTCACCAATCCCACAGCGTCGGTTCCGGACCTGCTCTTTCCCGACCCGACGGATGCGTCGATCGCAATCGGGGATGAGAGCGGCGACCAGGCATCGCTCGTCCTGGCCGGCGGGGCGATCACGGGCGTCCAGGCTCGCCTCGGTAATGAGCCGGACAGCAGCGGCACGCTGCATGTCACGGGTGATCAGGCGCAGGTCGAGCTGAGCAGCGCGCTCTACGTCGGCTTCGAGGGTACCGGCACGCTGGCGATCGAGGACGGCGCGGGCGTGGTCAACACGAGCAGCGTCATCGGCACTCGTGATTTCGGGGCCAATGCCGTCACCGTCACCGGCGCAGAATCGCACTGGACCAACAACGGCACGCTGACGATCGGCGGCGAAGGCACCCACACTTTCGCCGAGGCCGGGGCCGGCTCGCTGACCATCGCCGACGGAGCAACTGTTTCGAGTGGTTCCGCCACCGTCGGTTCCCAAAGCGGCTCGACGGGCAGCGCGACCGTCACGGGCGCGGGTTCGTCGTGGCAGGCCACGGGCAGGTTGTTCGTCGGGCACCGCGGCACAGGGACACTCGTGATCGAAGAGGGGGCCGCGGTATCGAGCAACGGCGGCAGCATCGGTAGCTCGACGGACGATCCGCCCGGTTCGGGTTCGGGCGTGGTCAACGTCAGCGGACAGGACACCTCCTGGACCAACACGTCCAGGGTGATCGTCGGCGCCACAAGCAGTGGGAGCATGAGCGTGCAGGACGGCGCCGAGGTCGTCAGCACCGGTGGCAGCATCGGAACAAGCGGCGATGGGGACGTCACGATCATGGGTGAAGGCTCATCATGGGTCAACACCGGCTCGCTGCGGATCGGTTTCCGCCTCACGGCAGGATCCGGGGCAGGCCACGGCGTCCTGAGCATCGCGCATGGCGGACACCTCTCGAACACCGACGTCCACATCGGGCGGGGCACGGGTTCGAGCGGACACGTTGAGATGATCGGGCCCAACGCAAGCTGGACGGCCGACGGGTCGTTCTACGTCGCCGGCGACGAGGAGGAGGCGGGTGGGGCAGGCTCGGTGACGATCGGGCCCGGGGCGGCCCTTTACATTGAAGGGCTGCTCAGGATCTGGGACGAAGGCGTGGTCAATGTGCACGGCGGCGCCATCCGCTTCGACGATCGCACCGGGCCGGGGCAGTTGAACTTCACGACGGGCACCGTTGAGGTTGGCGGCGATCGCATGGTGGGCGTTGACGCGGTGGTCGACGAGCTTTTCGGGTCCGCCGTCGTCCTGCCGAGCCCGGTGGAGTTCGGCATCGGGGGCACGGCGACGTTGCTGGCGCCGGTGACGGTTGACGGCGGAACCTTCAGCGTCGGCGACCTGGTGGGCGGCGGACTGCTCGCGTTCGACGCCGGCACATTCCGCATGACCGAGGCCACGTTGAGCATCGCGGGCAGCGGCCAGCTTGGCGATGATGTGGCGGTAGGCTCGAACCAGTCGGTGCACGCGGCGGCGGGCGCCAGCCTGGCGACGGACGGTCGGCTGACGGTTCATGAGGGCGGACGATTTCTGGCCGAAGGCATCACCAACCGCGGGCTGATCACCGGTGGCGGGCGGGTCGACGCCGACATCACCAACCTGCGTGAGCCGGTGGTCAGCGGCGTGGGGCGGGTTCAGGGTGAGATCCGCGTGTCCGCGGGCGAGCGCCTGGTGGTGGCTGGCACGATTGCGAACCGCAGCCGGATCGATGTGATGCCGGGCGGCGAGTTGGAGGCGACGGGCCCCGTGACCACCGGGCAGGAAGGCGGGACGTTCACGAACGACGTGCCCGGTGAGATCTTCCTCCGTGATGCGACGCTGCGCCTGCCCGACCGGCCGATCGCCACGGGCCCGTTCACCGATGCAGGACTGGTGAATCGCGTCGGCACGCTGGGATTCTCCTTCGGCACGAGCGACGTGTTCGGCACGATCTTCAACGCATCCAAAGGAACCATCATCGTGTCCGGCGATGCGCAGGTCAGCTTCTACAACGCCGTGCGAAACGATGGGGAGGTCCGGCTCTCCGGCGACTCCACCGCGGCCTGGTTCGGCGATGTCACCGGCTCGGGATCGTTTACCGGGCCCGGGACCCACATGTTCGAGGGCGGGCTGAGCCCGGGCAACAGCACGGCCGCGCTGAGCTTCGGTGGGGACGTGGTGTTGGGCCCTGGAGCGAGCACGCGCCTGACGCTGGGAGGCATGCAGCCGGGCGACGAGCACGATCAGCTTAACGTTGCGGGTGAGATCACGCTGGCGGGCACGCTCGAGGTGGCCCTGATGGACAATGCCGACGAGACCATCGCATTCTGGCAGCCGATCGAGCTGATCACAGCGGGGACCATCACCGGCTCGTTCGATGAGCTGCTCATGCCTGAGCTAAACAGCAACGAATTCCTCACGCTCCACACCATCGAGCAAAGCGTGAACGTGATGCTGGGCCTGGTCGGCGACATGAACCTGGACGGCGTGGTGGACACTGGCGACGTGGCGCCCTTCGTGCTGGCACTGACCAACCCCGAAGCCTATGAGGCCGAGTACGGCATCGACCCCGCCCTCGTCGGCGACATCAACCAGGACGGGGCGTTCGACACGGGCGACGTGGCGCCGTTCGTGCAGATGCTTGTGGCCGGTGGTACGCAGTCAGTGCCTGAGCCGGGCAGCCTGGTTCTGCTGGGCCTCGGCGGCCTGATGCTGCTGGGGCGCCGGCAGTTCCGGGATCGTCGCACCTTGCCGATGTGAAGGGGCCGGGGGGTGCCGCGTGTGGCCGCGTGCGGCATGCGCATACGCTGGCTGTCTCGTCATACGGCCGGGGCGGGCTGGTCCGCCAGCGGTCGCGTGCCGCGGCACTTCGGGGACTTGGAGCAGCCCCAGAAGGCTGAGCCGGCGTGCTTGCCGCGGCGGGCGGTGCGGCGGTCCATCGGGCTGCCGCAGGTCGGGCAGGTGGGGGTGGTCGCGGCGTCGTCGGCGGGTGCGGCAGGCGGTGGCGCGGGTCAATCATGAGATTCTTGAGCTTGCGCCGGTGATCAACGACGCGGCCATGCCGATGCATGTGGCCAGCGAAGACCCCGAGGCGCGTGTCGCCGCGATGGCGCGGACGCACAACGACAGCACGTGGATATTCGCGGTGGCGATGCGCAACCGCCCGGCCGCGGCCAGCTTCACACTCGACGCCGCGCCCGGCGCCAAAGCGGTGCAGTCCCTGGGCGAGGATCGCACGCTGGCGCTGGAGGGCTCCACTTTCCGCGATCGCCTCGGCCTCTACGACGTGCGGCTGAATCGCATCTGAGCACCCGTCAACCGACTTTCTGCTCGAACTCTTTGGCCACCGCGTGGCGCATCGTGTCATCAAACATGAGCCTGTGCCCGCACTCGGGGCACTGGGGCTGACCGGCCGCGACGCTCGCCCGCACGTCGTAGCCGCACTTGACGCATGCGCGCAGGTGGTTGAGTCCATCGTCGCGGGCGTAGCGTGCCGCGGCGAAGATGACGCGCACGCGTCGCTGGCCGATCGCCCAGGTGAGCCAGGCGGCGAGGGTGAGCAGGGTGGCGCCTGGCACAAGATCGACGCCCGGCGGAAAGTAGTACGCGCTGCCGCCGACCTCGTAATGTGGCGAGCCCCCCGCCAAAGCCGAGCCGACCATCATCCCGCCGGTCGACAGGCCCAAGACCGCGACAACGAGAGTGAACCGGCGCCAGCCTTCACTGCGACGACGTAGCATGGCAAAACCGGCCAGTAGCAGCAGGGGCGCCAGGTTCAGGTTGAGATGGCCGTGCGAGATCGACCATATAATCTGCCCAAGCGCCAGACCTCCAAGGCAGATAAGGGTGATCGCGGCGATTTTGAAGGAGGTCGGAAGCGGTGTCCCGATAAGTTTTGAATCAGACCGGTTGGCCGAATCGCGCCGAATTGGGCGCTTGAGCCCGCTCCACGCAATGAGTGCCGTCAGCAATATGACGCTGAGATAGGGCCAAGGCGAACGAAATCGCGCACCGGCGGGCATGGTCCCCAACAGGTCGGTGCGACCACGGGTGCGACCGTGCAGGGCCCGTTCGTGAGTAAGCCTAATGCTCAGATGAGGGTCGCGGACACTCATGTCGCGGAACGGCATCACGATGGGCCGAGCAGCCTCGCGGGATCGGGGTATCACCAGCACGCCCCTGAACTCGTCGTTCGGTGGAGTCGCTTGCGGATCCTCCAGAGTAGAGGCGCTTTCGACGGCTTGGTACGGTCGGCCAGCGAGCGTGAACCGCATGGGGCCCCGTGCACCGCCGGCCTCCATCGGCGCGACCGCCAGGTCGTTGATGCGCCACCAGCGGCCAAGAGGCGAGTCGGAACGGAACAGTCCGATGAATAACCCGTGCTGCGAAAACTCGAGTCGAATCCCCATCTCGACGCCGTACGAGGTGCGGCGCGAGCCCAGCTCGTGAACGGGATCGAGTTGCCACAGCCGCAACTGGTCGTCAACGTCCAGCGTCGCCACCATGTCGTTGGCGTGCGACATCGCCAGCAGCACCGCGTAGCCGTCGCCGGGCAGGCCCATCGGCAGGCGCACGAGGTCGGCTGCGGGGTCGGCCTCGTTGATACGCCACACGACCGTCCGCGTCGCCGGCGAGGAGGCGGCGAGGAGCGAGCCGTCGGGTGACAGCGCCAGCGCCGCCCGGCCGCGCTCGATCGTGCTGCCGCGCACCAGTTTTAAGTCGCGCGACGCCACGAGGCGTCGTGTGGCAAGCTCCCACACTTTGACATGTCCGTCGCCATGCATCGCCGCGCCGTAAACGCCATCACCGCTGATCGCCGTGGCCACGACGGGGGCATGGTGTTGGCCGAGCGTCGCGAGGCGGTGCCACGTCCGCTGCTCAAGGCCGATCCACGCCCCGAGGCTTACGCACAAGGCGACCAGCAGGCTCATCAACACCCAGCGGTCCATGGCACGATGGTAGCCGCTTCTACCGGAAACGTGCACGAACTGGGGTAGGCGTCGATGGCGTGGGCGACCTGGGGGGCCGACACATTTTGACGGAGCCTCCGCCATTGTGGCTCGCGCGGCTTCGGGCGCAACCTGGCGATGGGCCAGTTCCGCACGCTCCAGGCGATGTTCAAGAAGTGGAACATCCCGCTGCCCGGCCGCGACCGTGAGCTCGTCTACGCCCCGCGCGGAAGGCCCGAGGCCGATGCCTACCTCGACGACATGGCCCTGGGCGCGAACTACGCGACCGCCAACCACCTGCTCATCAACGCCCTCGTGCTCGAAGCCTTCCAGGAAGTCTTCCCGGGCATCACGGGACGCCTCGTCTACTTCATCAGCCACAACATTGCCCGCAAGGAGATC
>SLDI01000193.1:0-6702 GCA_007125385.1 Phycisphaeraceae bacterium
GGACGCGAGCGGCGGTGAAGGTGCGGGCGCTGCGGGCGCGGCGGCGGCTGGGCAGGGTGCTTCAGCGGCGAGGCTGGGGGTAGGGCGGGCGATCAACCGCGAAGGGGGCGAAGGGGGCGATTAACCGCGAAGGGGCGAAGGAGGCGAAGGACGCGAAGAGGGAGAAGCAAATGAGGAAGGCAGGAAGGCAGGAAGGCAGGAAGGCAGGAAAGAAGAATTGTGGGTGAAAGTAGAGCATTCTGGTTCATGGGCTGGCCTTGAAGCGGGTGGGCCTTTGCTGGGAGCTGCGTCATGGTGGTGAGCCGAGGCAAGTGGCAGGAGCTGGTGGCGCGGGCGCAAGGTGAGCGTGTGCCTGGGGTTGAGGTGTCGCGTCAGGTGGCGTCGCGGATCGCTCGGGCCAGGGCCCGGCCGACGAACGTGCTGCATACGCCGACGCTGGCGGCGTGTGCGGGTGTGGCGCTGGTGGTGGCGCTGGCGGCGATGCACGCGGGGCAGGTGCTGGGCGGGGCGGGTGACGAGCTGGGGCCGGTGATGGAGTTCCTGTCGCTGTACACGAGCCCGATATCATGAACTGGCCTGGGTTTAGAGCTGGCGGGGGCGTGGCGTGGCGCGCGGTGATGCTGGCGGTGGGCTGCGCGGCGCTGCTGTTCGCCAGCGGAGCGGTGACGGGATGGTCGCTCTCGGGTGTCGTGGGCCCGGCGGAGGAGGTGTCGAACCCGTCCACGGCGGTGCGGACGGTGCATCCGCGGCTGATCGAGCGGGCGCACGGGCGGCTGGTGGAGCAATTAAAGCTGGACAACGAGCAGGCAGAACGGTTAAAGTCGATCCTCGAGCAGCGGGCGGGGCGGCTGCGTGAGATTCACGAGCGGATGCGGCCGGAGCTGGAGCAGGAGCAGCAGCGCCTGGAGCGGGAGGTGCAGGCGCTGCTGGATGACGAGCAGCGTGCGCGGTGGGAGCGGATCCTGGAGCATCGGCGGTCGGTTTTCGCGCCGCCACGGGGTCGGGGGGACGATGAGGGTGGGCGGCAACGGTGGCAGCGGCGCCGGGGCGACTAGCGCGCGGGGCCCGGCTCTTGCGTAGGCCAATATTTTGGCATACATTGTCCGGCGGGATGGTGCGTTTCGGCGCAAGCGGCTGGAGTGCGATTCATGAACCGACTTGTGGCCGAGCGCGCGGGGTCCGGGACGGATGTTGTCGCGCTTCGCGTGGGCGAGGTGCTCGTGGCCCGGGGGCAGGTGACCCGGCAGCAGCTCGAGGACGCGGCCCGGCAGGGCGGTGACGTGCTGGGGCTGCTCGTGCAGCGCTACGGGCTGGATGCGTCGGCGGTGTTCGCGGCGCGGCTGGCGGAGGCGGGGATCGAGACGATCGCACTGGCCGAGCGCCCGGTTCAGCCCGAGGCGCTGGCGTGCGTGCCGGCGGCGGTGGCGCTGCGGCACAAGGCGCTGCCGGTGGAGCTGCGCGGGCGGTCGCTGCGCGTGGCGATGGTGGACCCGTTCGACGAGCAGGTGGTCGAGCAGCTTCGCGTGGTCGCGGGCAAGCGCATCGAGCGCTGCCATGCGCCGGAGCACGAGCTGCTGGAGGCGGTGAAGAAGGCATACGGCTCGCAGGTGTCGCGCATGGCGGCGGACCTGGGCGGCGGTCGGCAGGAGCAGGGGCCGCAGGCGGGCGCGCGGGGTGGCGGGAGTGGCGGGGGGGAGTCGGTGGTGGACCTGGAGCAGCTCGCCAGCGAGCCGTCGGTGGTGAACCTGGTGAACCTGGTGCTGCTCGAGGCGGTCGAGGCGCGGGCCAGCGACGTGCACATCGAGCCGTTCGAGAACAAGGTCACGTTCAAGTATCGCATCGACGGCGTGCTGCACGAAGTGGACCCGCCGCCGGTGCATCTGTACCCGGCGATCGTGTCGCGCGTGAAGATCATGGGGGGGATGAACATCGCCGAGCGCTTTGTGCCGCAGGACGGCAGCACGAGCTTCGCGTCGCCGGCGGGCAAGGTGGACGTGCGCATCTCGACCGTGCCGACGGTGCATGGCGAGAGCGTGGTGATGCGGCTGCTGAACCGCGCCGCCGGGCTGATCGGCCTGGAGGAGCTGGGCATGGCCCGGCGGTACCTCGAGCCGTTCGGGCGCATCCTCGCCCGGCCGCACGGCATCGTGCTGGTAACGGGGCCGACGGGCAGCGGCAAGACGACGACGCTGTACGCGGCGATCAACAAGATCTATTCGCCGCAGCGCAAGATCATCACGATCGAGGATCCGGTGGAGTATCAGCTCGACGGGGTGAACCAGATCCCGGTCAACGCCAAGCGCGGGGTGGACTTCGCGACGGGGCTGCGGTCGATTCTGCGCCAGGACCCGGACGTGATCATGGTGGGCGAGATTCGCGACCGCGAGACGGCGGACATCGCGATCCGCAGCGCGTTGACGGGTCACCTGGTGTTCTCGACGCTGCACACGAACGACGCGGTGGGGGCGGTGACGCGGCTGCTGGACATGGGGGTGGAGCCGTTCCTGCTGGCGTCGTCGCTGGAGGGGGTGGTGGCGCAGCGGCTGGTGCGCAACATCTGCGGTCATTGCCGCGAGCCGGTGCGGCAGTCGGGGCAGATCCTGCGTCGGCTGGGTCATCGCACGGACGAGGCGAGGCAGGCGACGTTTTATCACGGGCGTGGCTGCTCGCGTTGTCGCCACACGGGCTACGCGGGGCGTACGGGGATCTTCGAGCTGGTGCGCGTGACGGAGGCGATGCACGAGGTGATCCAGCGCCGCGGGAGCACGACGGAGATGCTGGCGAGCGCGGCCGAGGAGCATCGGCCGATGTGGGAGGACGGGTACGAGAAGGCGCTGGCGGGGATGACGACACTGGAGGAGGTTCTGCGCGTGACGCAGGACACGCCGGCGGAGGCGGCGCTGACGCTGGATGACGAGTGAACCACCGATGCAGGGTGATGCATGGTGATGGGGAAGGGATGAACCGCGAAGGGGCGAAGGGAGCGAAGAAGGAAAGGCGAATGAGGAAGGCAGGAAGGCAGGAAAGGAAGCGTTGCAACGTGTTTCTCCCGATTCCTGGGTTCCTTCCTTCCTGGCTTCCGTAGCAGCCTTTTCTTCGCGTTTTTCGCGTCTTCGCGGTTGATCGAAGGGCTCAAGGCGTCTGTTTGACAGTGGTGCTGTTCATGCCGAGGTTTCGTTACAGCGCGTTGGACGAGTCGGGCCAGCCCACGGCCGGGGAGCTGGAGGCCGCGGGCGAGGCGCAGGTGGTGTCGCAGTTGGCGGCGCAAGGGGTGTACGTGACGCAGGTCGATGCGCTGGGGGTGGCGGGTGGCGTGGCGGGGGGCGGCGGAGAAGCGGACGCGTCGTCGGGGTTTGATTGGCGCGGGTGGCTTGGCGGGGGCGTGTCGCTGCGCAGCCGGGCGGCGATGTTCGGGCAGATCGCCACGGCGCTGGAGGCGGGGCTGACGCTGCTGCACGCGCTGCGGGTGGTGGAGGAGCAGGCGGAGTCGGAGCCGGTGCGCCGGCTGGTGGGCGACCTGGCCCAGCGGGTGCAGGGGGGCGAGGCGCTGTCGGACGCGATGGTGGCGCAGGGTCGGGTGTTCACGCCGCTGCACGTGGCGATGGTGCGGGCCGGGGAGACGGCCGGGGTGCTGGACGAGGTGATGGCGTCGCTGGCGTCGTTCGCCGAGCGCGAGCTGGCGGTGCGCGAGCGGATCCGCTCGGCGGCGACGTATCCGATGATCGTCATCGCGCTGGTGGTGGTGTCGGTGGTCGTGATCATGGTGTGGGTGGCGCCGACGATCCTGGACTCGATGGTGCAGGAGGGTCGGCCGCTGCCTCTGCCGACGCGGCTGCTGCTGGCGGTGAGCGGGTTCTTCACGAGCGGGTGGGCGGTGCTGGCGGCGCTGGCGGCGGGGGCGGGGTGGTACTGGTTCGTGCAGTGGGTGCGCACGGCGGAAGGGCGGCTGAAGTGGGACCGTTTCAAGCTGGCGATGCCGATCGTGGGCCCGACGCTGCGGAAGGTGGCGGTGGGGCGCTTTGCGCGGACGCTGGCGACGCTGACGGGCTCGGGGATCCAGATCCTCGAGGCGCTGCACGTCTTGCGTGACACGCTGGGCAACGAGGCGATGGCGCGGACGGTGGACGAGGTGCGCGGGGCGATCACGCAGGGCGAGTCGATCGCCGAGCCTTTGCGCAAGACGGGGCAGTTCCCGCCGCTGTTCATCCAGGTGATCGCGCTGGGCGAGCAGACGGGCAAGATCGACGAGCTGCTGCTGCGGGCGGCCGACGCGTACGAGCGCGAGACGACGGCGGCGATCGACCGGACGATGTCGGTGCTGCCGGCGCTGCTGATCGTGGCGCTGACGGTGGTGGTGGGGACGGTCCTGGCGGCGGTGCTGCTGCCGATCGTGTCGATGTCGGCGGGGGTGTAGGAAATGCAGAATGCGGAATGCAGAATGCGGAATGCGGGAAAAGAGAACCGCGAAGGGGCGAAGGTTGCGAAGGACGCGAAGCGAAGAAGGAAAGGCAGATGAGCAAGGCAGCAAGGGCAGGAAGGCAGGAATCGAGAGGTGTGGGTGAAGGCAGGGAGTTTTTTTCTTTTCCTGGCTTCCTGCCTTTCCTGGTTTCCTTAGCTGTCTTTCTTCGCGTTCTTCGCGCCTTCGCGGTTTTATTGGAAGTTCATGAGCCGGGGACAGGAGCGTGTGATGCGAGGCGCTAAAGGGTTTACGCTGGTCGAGGTGCTGGTGGTGGTGGTGATCATCGGCGTGCTGGCGGCGATGATCGTGCCGCGGTTCATCGGGCGCACGGACGAGGCGCGGCGGAACGCGGCGCGGATGCAGATCGGGCAGGTGGACAGCGCGATCCAGACGTTCTACCTGGATTACAACCGGTATCCGAACAGCCTGGACGAGCTGGTGCGCCAGCCGGCGGACATCAGCGACGACCGCTGGCGGGCGCCGTCGCTGCGCGAGCGCGATCTGCGCGACCCGTGGGGCAATGCGCTGGTGTACCGCTACCCGGGCCAGCATGGCGTGTTCGACCTGTACAGCCTCGGCGCCGACGGGCAGGAGGGCGGCGAAGGGGACAACGCGCCGGTGACGAACTGGGATTGATACCGCGCAGCGGCGAAGCACGCGACGGTCGGCAGGGCGAGAGCAGCAAGGCGAGAGATGCGGCAGCACAGGCAAAGGCTGGTGGTTGGTGGCCCGGGCGGGCGCGGCTTCACGCTGGTGGAGCTGATCGTGGTGATCGTGATCGTGGGCGTGCTGGGGGCGATGACCGTGCCGCAATTGACGGGGCGGGCGGCGTCGGCGCGGCTGCGGGCGTCGGCCAACGCGCTGAAGACCGCGGCGGACTATGCGCATGGGTATGCGATGACGCGGAACGTGCCGACGCGACTGGTGATCGAGCGTCAGCAGGGGCGCTTCGCGCTGGCGCACCAGCCCGAGCCCGTGGCCGAGCCGGGGCAGTGGCAGGCGGTGCCCAGCGCGGTGCATCGCGGCGGGTCGCTGCGGCCGGGGGTGAGCTTCTCGCGCGTGGAGGTGCACGACGACGTGGGGGCGACGGATCAGCCGGAGACGACGCAGGGCGAGGGCGTGACGTTCCGGCCCAGCGGCGAGGCGCAGGCGGCGGTGATCGAGATCACGGACGGCACGGCCTACTGGTCGCTGGCGATCGCGGCGAGCACGGGTCGGCGGCAGCTCGCGGCCGGGCGGGCGACGGGTCGGCTGGAGGATCGGACGGACCTGGACCTGGGCCGATGAGAAGGGCCCCGCTCGTGGAGATGTTGTGAGGCGTTGGCCAGTGGGTCGTGTTTGGGGCGGGTGCTGCACCGGGTCGGCCGGTGGTGCCAGGGCGGCGTTGCGCCCGGTGCGTTGCGGGCGCCGGTCGGGAGGGTTCACGCTGGTCGAGGCGCTGCTGGCGGGGGTGGTGCTGGCGATCGCGGGGGCGGGGATCGGGTACGGGATGGGCCAGGCGGTGCAGACGGCGCGGGTGGCGCGGGAGTATGAGCAGGCGGCGATGCTGCTGGACGCGGTGGTGACGCGGATCGACCTGATCGGGCCGGAGCGGTTGCTGAGCACGGGGCCGATGCAGGGCAGCTTCGATGAGCCGTGGCAGGCGTATAGCTGGCAGGCGGCGATCGAGTCGGGGGAGCTGATGGATCTTTACAACGTGCGGGTGAGCGTGCGCTGGGGGCATCGGGAGGTGGAGGCCGTGACGCGGTTGTACGACCCGCCCGGCGCGCGGCCGGGGGATCTGACGTGGGAGGAGCTGTGAGCGTATCGGGGACGAGTCGCGCGGGGGGGCGGGGGCGCACCAGCTTCCCAGGTGGTGCTGCGGGTGCGGTGCGCGGTGCGCGGTGGCGGGGCGCGGGGTTTACGCTGGTGGAGGTGATCGTGGCGTCGACGATCGTGGTGGTGGTCGCGGCGGGGACGATGGTGGTGCTGGGGAACATGGCGCGGTCGCGTGACCGGGTTGACGCCGAGGCGCAGCTCCACGCCGAGGCGCGGGCGGGGATGCGGGCGATCGTGGGCGCGCTGCGCAACGCGCATCGCACGGCGGTGCGCGAGGATTGGATCTTCGAGGGCGCGGCGGATCAGGCGGCGGGGCAGATGCCGTTGTCGCGGCTGCGGCTGGAGACGGTGTCGCATCGGCGGGTCCGGGCCGGGCACCCGGAGTCGGACGTGCACGAGGTGGAGCTGTACCTGGAGCAGGTCGA
>SLDI01000669.1:0-6700 GCA_007125385.1 Phycisphaeraceae bacterium
CGCCGCGGCCATCGGCCTGGCGGCCGGGCTCGGCTCCTGCGTCACCATCGGCGGCTTTCGCGGCCGCGGCGGCGCGGGCGGCGGGGGTGGCGCCGCTGGCGGGGGCGAGGACCTCGAGCGCGTCAAGGCGCGCTTCGCCGCGTCGCTCGCCGAGCTGCTGCCCATCGCCGAGCAGCACGACGTGATGCTTTGCATTGAGCCGCAGAATCGCTTTCAGAGTGCTTTTTACCGCACCGTGGCCGAGATTCAGCCGCTGCTGGAGCAGTTTCCCTCCCGCGCCCTGGCGCTGTCGCTGGACAGCTTTCACATGAACATCGAGGAGAGCGACTTTCTCACGCCGTTGCAGGCCGCGGCCCCGCGCCTCGGGTACGTGCAGGTCGCGGACAACCATCGTGGCCCGCCGGGCACGGGGCTTCTGGACTTCGCCCGCTTTCGCGACGCGTTGGCGGCGGTGGGTTACCGCGGCTGGATCTGCCTGGAAGTGAACCAGCCCGCGGACGCCCCCGCCCAGGCCCGCGCTGCGCTGGCCGGCCTGCGCCGCACGCTGCTGGAAGGAGCCGAGGCATGAGTGAGCCGACCACCGTCACGTTCATTCCCGGCGACGGAATCGGCCCCGAGATCACCGCCGCGATGCGACAGGTGATCGAAGCAACGGGCGTGCCGCTGGTCTTCGACGTCCAGCACGCCGGCGACGGCGCGCATCGCGAGCTTGGCCATCCCGTGCCGCCGGGCACGATCGAGAGCCTGCGCCGGCATCGCGTGGGCATCAAGGGGCCGCTGATCGTGCCCTGGCGCAGCCCGGTGGTGCAGTTGCCCGGCACGGAGGAGCGCTACGCCACGCCCAACGCGGCGCTGCGCGGCGTCTGCCGGGCGTTCGCGAACGTGCGGCCGGCCAAGCTTTTCCCCGGCGTGCCCAGCCGCTTCGCGGGGGTGAATGTGGACCTGGTGGTCGTTCGCGAGGTGTCCGAGGGCGCCTACCTGGGTCGCGAGCGCCGCATCGACGCCGACCACGCCGAGGCCACCGCCGCCACGTCGCGCCACGGCAGCGAGCGCATCGCGCGATTCGGCTTCGAGCTGGCCCGACGGCAGGGGCGCGGGCGCGTCCACGCCGTGCACAAAGCCAACGTCTTCGACCAGACGGACGGCCTGTTCCTCGACGCCTTCTACGACGTCGCCGCCGACTATCCCGACATCGAGGCCAGGGACATCATGATTGACGCCTCGATGGCGGCGATGATCCGCGACCCCGCCGCCTTCGACGTCATCGTCGCCCCCAACCAGTACGGGGACATCCTCTCGGACCTGACGGCGGCGATCGTCGGCGGGCTGGGGATGGGCCCGGGGGCCAACCACGGCGAGCGGATCAGTTGCTTCGAGGCCTGCCACGGCGCGGCGCCGGACATCGCCGGTCGCAACATCGCCAACCCGCTGGCGCTGATTCTCTCGGCGGCGATGATGCTCGAGCACCTCGGCCACGATCAGGCCGCCGATCGCGTCCGCCGCGCCGTCGCCCGGTTTCTTCAGCAGGGCCAGGGCCTGACGCCGGACCTGGGCGGCTCGGGCACGACGCGCGGCGTGGCCGATCGCCTGGTGGCGCTGCTCCAGGCCGAGGCCGCCCCGCGCTGAGTGCCTGCCGGCTCACACCGGAAAATGCTCGTTGAGCTCGCGCACCTGCTCGGTCGTCAGCAGCCGCACACGCTCGTCCTTGAGCATCAGGTAGAGCTTGGCCGTCTCCTCCAGCTCCTCCATCGCGTACACGGCCGCGTCCAGGCTCGGGCCCGCCACCGTCGGGCCATGGTTCGCCAGCAGCATCGCGTGATGCCGGCTCGCCACGTCCCGCACCGCCTCGGCCAGGCGCGTGTCCCCCGGGCGAAAGTAGGGCACCAGCGGCAGGCAGCCGACACGCATGACGTAATACGCCGTCAGCGGCGGCAGGACGTTGGCGGCGTCGACATCCGCCAGGCACGACACCGCCACCGCGTGCGTCGCGTGCAGGTGCACCACCGCCTGCGACTCGGGCCGCTGCTGATACATCGCCAGGTGCAGGAAGGCCTCCTTGGACGGCTTGTCACCGCTGAGGTGCCGGCCCTGCTCATCGACCTTGCTGATGCGCCCCGGGTCCAGCCGCCCCAGCGAGCTGTTGGTCGGGGTGATCAGCAGCCCATCTTCCGTGCGCGCGCTGATGTTGCCCGAGCTGCCGGCGCTCAGCCCGCGATCGAACAATGAGGCACCGTGCAAGGCGATGCGGTCGCGGAGGGCGGTTTCGTTCATGGCCTGCCTCGGAGGGGAAGTCGGGGGAGTCGGGGGAGTCAGGGGAGTCAATGGAGTCAGTGGAGTCGAGGAAGTTGGGAAGTCCGAGCCGCGGCAACGACGGCGGGTGCGCCATTGGCACCTGACTCGACTCCCCAGACTCCTCTGACTCCCCTGACTTCCCCGGCCGCCAGGCTGCTGTCGGGATCCCGGGGGTCATTGTAAACTTCCCGACCATGGCCGACCGATCGCTCCAGGGCGTCATCGACATGCACATCCACGCGGCCCCGGACAGCCGACCGCGCTGGTATACCGGCATCGAGCTCGCCGAGCACGCAAGCGCCGCGGCCATGGCAGGCTTCGTCCTCAAGCACCACGACCGCTCCACCGTCCCCGACGCCCGGCAGGTCCGCGAGCGATACCCGCTCCTGGCGGTTCACGGCGGCCTCGTGCTCAACCGAGTCGCCGGCGGGCTCGACGCCCGCATCGTCCAGACCGAGTTGGCGGCCGGAGCGAAGATTATCTGGCTGCCCACCAGGGATGGCTCGGGCGAGCGGTTGCATCGGGGCGAGAGCACGCCGCTGGCCCTGCTGACCAGGGCGGGGGAACCGGTGCCGGCGTTGCGCCGCATCTTCCAGCACGTCGCCGAGGCCGACGCGGTGCTCGCCACGGGGCACGCGTCGGCCCAGGAGGTCACGGCCATCCTGCCGGCGGCACGTGGCGCGGGCGTGCGCCGGCTGGTCGTGAACCACCCGGAGATTCCCTTCCTGCACTTTGCCGCCGACTTGCAGATGCGCTGGCGCGACGAGGGGGCAATGCTTGAACGATGCTATCCCCGCCCCGAGGCGGTGCAGGGCTTCGACCAGCTCGCGCGCGAGATCCACGCCGTCGGCGCCGAGGCTTCGGTGCTGGCGACCGACCTCGGCAGGATCGACCTGCCGGACCCGTTGGCGGGCATGCGGCAAATGCTTGATGAGCTGGCCGGCCGCGGGATCAACGACGCGGAACTGAGGACCATGACGCAAGTCAACCCGCGCCGCCTGCTGGGGCTGGATTGAAACCGGCGCCTTCGCCTGCACCGGTGATCGCCGCCCGTCATGCGCGCTCTCGTTCATCCGGGCCTTCAGTCGCGGTAACGGAGCATCAGCGCGGGCCCGCGCAACAGCACTTCGATGCCGTGGTGCTCCGTGTCCGACAGCAGTGTCAGCTCGTTCTCGCCGCCGACCAGCATCGCCGGGTCCAGCTCCAGCACCCGATAGATGGTGTCGTGGTGCCCGGCACCGGCGATGTCCACCGGCTGGCCGTTGAGCTTGAACGGATGCTCCACGTCGCCGCGGCGGGGCAGGCTGAGCGCGAGGTGCTGTTCAAGGTCAACGACCGCGTGGTGATGAACTACTACACGGCCGAGCGGCTGGCGATCGCGCTGGGTGAAATTGTGCAGCGGCGCGAGCAGCAGTTCGGCGAGTTGAAGCTCAACGCCCAAGAGCGGCGGCAGGGTGCGGAGGCGAACGACCGGCCGGGTGGGAGTGCATGAGGCCGTGAAATCCGGCACAATGCATCCATCCGTACACCGTGATCCATCCCTGCACATCATTGCCACGAGAGAAACGTCATGCGCCAACTGCCGAGCTTCGAGACGTACGACGGCCACTTCATCATGCCCTACCTGGCGGTGGGCGCCCGGCCCGGGCACGAGGGCGAGCCCGCCCAGCATGCGCAGGAGATCGCGGCCGCGGGCATCCGCGGCGTGCTGCACGTGTCGTCCTACGGCGGCCGCCCGGCGATCCAGTACGTCGCGCATCTGCCCGAGACGGTCGAGTGGCGGCAGGTCGGGTTCTGGGACGGGTACCTCAAGCATGGCGAGAGCGTCAGGGAGCCACTGTCGCCGGCCTACGCCCGGCTGCTCGTGCACCAGGCGGCCATCATGCTGCGCGATCACGGCCCCCTGCTCGTGCACTGCATGGGCGGCAAGGGACGCAGCGGCAACACGGCCGCGATCGTGCTGGCGGCGCGCGAAGGCATTCCGGTTGAAGAGGCCATCAGCATCGTCCGCACGACGCGCCCGTGCTGCTCAGCGTTGAATTATCAGGGCTTCTGGCGCAACGTCGATCTGGACGAGCTTGTAACCCTGGCGGCCACCGTCCTGGCCGAGCGGACCACCGATCCCGAGTTGTTCTGCGACCGGGTGCGCGGCGATGCGGTTGAGACCAAACCCGGTTGAGCTGGCCTATCGGGCTTGGTCCGCCTCATCGTCGCCGTGGGGGCTTGACGTCTCGTCACCGCGCCCGGGGCGATGCATGACCTGATCGTCGACGTCCAGCCTGCGCTCGGCAAAAGGCATTGACTTGGGCTCAGCAAAGGCATTAAGCTGTGGGCGGACAAGGGACCTGTCCGATCAGTATCCGTCCGGATTACTGCCTGCCGAAACCTGCCTGCCTGGCTTGCGACGCGCCCGGGATCTGCTGAGGGATTCCCGTTCCGGGGCTCACCAACGTTCAAGTCGTCGCCGAGCCTGGTCCGTGGCTGATCCGAAATCACGCTGATCTGCTCGTTTGGCGTTACGTCAGCCACAGGCATGCCTTGCGCGTCGGGGGCGTTGCACGAGGGCACCCTTCGCTCGCCCGAAACATCCTCGGTTGCGGCCGGCCTCCCGAAGTCAACAGACGGGCTGTCGCACGCACCTCATCAGCCGTGGCGGGAGACCAAGGAGCACGTGATGCCGTCACACATCCGCTGGCTCAAGTCGGCCGCCGGCCTCATGCTCGTCACCGGCCTCCCGCTGCTCGCGACGCCCGCCCTGGCGGGTCATGGCGGCACGCACGACTGGAACACGGGCAACGGCAGCTTTCACTTTAGCGCCAACTGGAGCCCGACGGGCGTGCCCAGCGGCGATCAGGACACCGCCCTCTGGAACACCGGCGACGGCGGCTACAACGTCAGCTTCGGCGGCAACGCCGAAACAAACGCGGTCGAGCTCGACGACCCGAACGTCACCTTCAACCTCAACGAGAACCATTATCAGCTCCTGTACCGGTACGTTCCGCGCCCGCATTCCACCTTCTACAACCCCGGCGCGCTGCGCGTCCGGTCCGGAGCCGGGCTGACTCTGTCCAACGGCGAGTTGAGCGGCGGCCAGGGCGCGATCGCGGGCACGCTGACGGTCGACGAGGATGCGGTCTACCGGCCGACGCGAGGCTTGGCCACCTTCGGCAACGAACGCCTGAGCGTGGTCGCCGGGGTGCTCAACGTCGCGGGCACGGTCCTCATGAACGCCAACTCGACCACGCTCCATGGCGGCGGGCAGATCAATCTACAAGGTGGCGAGTTCGACACCTCTTCCCCGCTCTACGCCGCCGGGTGGCTGCGGATTCAGGACGGTGGCAGGCTGAGGCTGTTTGAGGACGCCGAGCTGGTCATCGGCGTCGACGATCCGGGCGTGGCCGGCTCGGGCCAGATGTGGATCGACGACGGCAGCGCCGTCATCTCCAACGACGTGATCGTTGGCCGCGAGTTCGGCGGCCAGCTCATCGTGGGCAGCCTGGGCGAGCCCTTCGCCGCGCTGAACGTCTTCGGCACGGCTCACCTCGGCCAGGTCGGCACCGCCGACGTCCGCGTCCAATTCGGCGGCTCCGTCAGCGCCCAGACCACCATGATCGGCAGCGAGACCGACACCGATCGCAGCCGGGTTCTCGACGTCCGCCATGAAGGCTCGTTCTGGGACAGCAACGGATCGTTCTACATCGGCGGCTCCGACACCCAGGCCGGGGGCACCGGCACGGCGCGGATCCGTGACGGCGGGCGCCTGAGGGTTATGGACACGCTCAGGGTCTGGGGGCCCGGCACGCTCGTCGTCGACCGCGGCGAGGTCGAGACGCACAGCCTCGCCCTCGCCGGCGGCAGCACGTTCGAGTTCACCGCCGGCTCGGTGAGCGTCGACGGCGGCGTTTTTGACTCTTCCGCCGGGTCGTGGGGCTTCGGCGGGCCGAACGAGGCGCAGATGCCCACCGTCCACCTGACGGCCGGCGCCCACGCGATGGTGCTTTCACAGTTGAACATCGCCAATGCCGCCGATCGCCGCTTCGCCCGCATGGAGCTGCGCGGCGGCGACACGCGCCTGCAACTGATCGGCGCCAGCTCGCGCCTGCACATCGGCGGCACGTCGCTGGGCAGCACAGGCGGCCGCGGCGTGCTCGACGTCGGCACGGGCACGCGCGTCGAGGTCGGCTTCGTCAGCCAGGTCTGGGAGGCCGGCGAGCTGATCGTCAACGGCCACATGACGACGCACCACCTCAACGTCCGCGGCGAGACGACCATTGGAACCGGCGGAGGGATCCAGGTGGACAGCCTCGGAACCTTCCTTGCCGCGCCGAGCGGATTGCGGATCGGCCGCAACACGCTCAGCCCGTCCGTGGTCCTCGTCGAAGCCGGCGGACTGCTGCACAACCATGCC
>SLDI01000724.1:0-6688 GCA_007125385.1 Phycisphaeraceae bacterium
CCCAGTGGCTGAGCATGGACGAGGCGATCAAGCACTGCACCGCCGGCATCGGCATCTGGACCTGGGCCAGTAACGACCACCGCAGCGAGCCAGACGTGGTGATGGCCTGCTGCGGCGACGTGCCGACGCTGGAGACGCTGGCGGCGGTTTCGCTGCTGCGCGAGCACATCCCGGACTTGAAGGTGCGCGTGGTGAACGTGGTGGACCTGATGCGGCTTCAGCCGCCCAGCGAACACCCCCATGGCCTGAGCGATCGCGATTTTGATGCGATCTTCACGAAGGACAAGCCGATTATCTTCGTCTATCACGGCTACCCGTGGCTTATTCACCGCCTGACCTACCGCCGGACCAATCACCTGAACCTGCACGTCCGCGGGTACAAGGAGGAGGGCACGACAACCACGCCGTTCGACATGACGGTTCTCAACGAGTTGGACCGCTTCCACCTTGTGGGCGACGTGATCGACCGGGTGCCAAGCCTCGGCCCGAGGCAGGCCTACGCCAAGCAGATGATTCGCGACAAGCTGATCGAGCACCGGCAGTACATTCACGAGCACGGCCAGGACATGCCCGAGGTCCGCGAGTGGCGGTGGAGTCCGACCCAGGCAGCCAATCTCTCAGACGATGTGGCGACGAGCGAGTAGATGCTCGCTCCAGCCGTGCAAGCGATCCGCTATCCGCGACGACGCCTCAAGAACCACGTCACGAGAACAAAGACGCACAGCAGCACGCCGCCGCTGATGATGGTTGTGACGTCCGGCGTCATTCATGCCTCCTTGGATTGCGTGCCGCCCGCGAAGCGGGGGATAAACATGGGGGTGCGCTGCTGATATGCGCGGTATTCGTCGCCAAACTCATTCAGCATGCTCTTCTTCTTTTGGCGCGAGGAGCGTGTAGGCCAGGACGATCACCACAAACGCGATCACGGATACGATCGTTGGCCAATGCACCACCCCCTCACCAAAGACGATGAGGAACAGTCCCGTATATTGAGGATGGCGGATCTGGGCATAGACACCATCCGTTACCAACCGCCCCTCATGTCTTCCTTGATGGATCCGACGCCAACCCTCCGCGACGAGCACCGCCCCCGCAAGGACGATGGCGTAACCCAGCACCATGGCGATGATGTGGGCGATCGGTGTGCCAAGGACCTGCGCCCAGAGGTTGCCTCCTTCCGTCCACGCAAGGCCGAGCCCGAAGACACGAGCGAGGAAGTAGATGGTCAGTGGGAACCCATACATCTCCGCGTAGAACGCGATGATGAATGCCTGAAGCACCCCGGCCCGTGTCCATTCCTTCCAGTTCGCCGGCGCCAGATAGCGATACACAAGCCATGACACAATTACAATGAAAATAAGGGCAAGACCCCACATCCCGGCATGCATCGGGTTTCATCCTGTGCCAGGGAGCGACGGCGAATCTGGGCGGATGAATTCGCCCACTTGCGCCGCGGAGTTTTTAGAACTCGATCCGCCCGGCGATCGCCAGCAGCTCATGCTCCGGCAGCTCGCCCATTACGCAGAGCCACCGGCCGCCGGCGTTCTTCATCACCATCGTCACGCCGCCGTGGTCGTGAATCACGTACTGCCGGCCGTCACGCACGACCGTTCGGCCGGGCGGTGAGCGCAGGTCCTGTGAACGGGCGACCACCAGCTTCACCAGCGCATCGTCGTATTCCAGGCGCACCAGCGCCAGGCGCGCCCCGTCGAGCTCGTGCAGGCAGCAGGCCAGCACCCGCGCCCCGGGTGCCTCGGGAATGGCCGGGGCGCCCGACCACTGGGTGGCGATCGCGGCATTGGCCGCTTCCACGCTGGTCACGGGCATCGTGTCCAGTTCCTCAGCCAGCATCTGGCGGTGGATCTGCGCCAGCGCCCCCGGTGCCGCCACCGCCGGCGAACCCGCCTGCACCACGAGCCAGCCTGCCACGACCAGCAGCGTCAGAACCGCAGCCGCCTGGAGCGGTCGGCTCCAGCGCAGCCACGCCGCCGGCCGGGCCGGGGCCGGCTGATCCGCCAGCGCCCCGGCGAGCCTGCGCTCCAGCGATCTCGTATCCACGGGCGTATCCGCCAGCCTCGCCAAACGTCGCGACGTGGCGGCATCCAGCCTCCGATCGGTGAAATCGAATGACTCACTCATGGTGACCATCCTTTCTGCGCCCGCGTCGCGGCATGACCAAGCTCATGCAGCCGATCGCGCAGCATCCGCCGACCACGATGCGCCCGGCTCTTGATGGTGCCCACCGGCACCTCCAACACGACTGACGCGTCGGCGTGATCCATCTGCTCCACGTCCACTAGTAGCAGCGTCCAACGGATCTCCTCGGGCAGGGACTTGAGCGCGACGATCAACTGATCGTCGCTGAATGATTCCATCATCGCCTCCGGATCGTCCCACTGCGGGTCGAAGTGCCCGGCCGGCTCCTCGTGCTTCGCAGCCGGCTCCGCTGCCTGCTCGCCATCGAGCGACAGGAGGTGCGGCCGCCGGCTGTCGCGGCGGATCCAGTCGACCCGCGTCCGCCGCAGGATCGTC
Source organism: Phycisphaeraceae bacterium (assembly GCA_007125385.1). Lineage (GTDB taxonomy): Bacteria > Planctomycetota > Phycisphaerae > Phycisphaerales > Phycisphaeraceae > SKPT01. Next base: position 2,533 of record SLDI01000724.1, read on the forward strand.
AGCAGCCACGCCCGGGCATCGGTCCCCTGCCTGTATTGGTCGATCGCTCGCATGGCCTTGAGCACCGTCTCCTGGACGAGGTCTTCCGCTTCCTGCTCGTGGCGCGTCAGGTACTGCGCCGTACGCAGCAGCGTCGCCAGCCATGGCCAGACGACCTCGCGGGCCCGTTGCTGCTGCTCGTCGGTCAACCCATCGCCGGCCATGGCGGCCTACCTTCCCAAACGTCCCACAGCCCGTGCCAGGTTCAACGGGCTGTCTCACATGAAAAACACCTAAAGGTCCGAATTGTAGCCCTCAGCCCGGCCGCGGGTCGAACCGCGCTCCTTCGAGCATCTGTTGAACCCCGCGCCCACCCGCGAGCGTTGTGCATGGTACAGCCGGTCGATTGTCACCGGATCAGCCATAAGCCGCGGGCAGAGCACCGCGGCCGGTTCGCGACAGAAAGGAGTTGCCGATGCCAGCCAACACTTCCCCGCAGGTCATCGACCCGGTCTGCCGGATGCGCATCACGCCCGCGGCGGCTGTCGCGCACCGCCGTCACCGAGGCCAGACCTACCATTTCTGTAGCCCCGGCTGCGTGAAGTGGTTCGACGAGGATCCCGAGAGATACCTGCAGCCGGGTGGCCCGCAGGACGCGTTTGAGCGCCATCACGGCGTGGACCGGCCTTCAGCGGATGAATCACATCCGCCGCTGCACTGACAACCCCGACAGCAACCCGGCCCTACCGGCCGGGGCGAGAGGCATGCGCAAATGACTGATCATCAACACTGCCACGACGACGGCCACGCGCCGCACCAGCCCCGTCCCATGGCCAAGGAGCAGCATCCGGGCCCAATCGACCCTGCTGCGGACGGATCCGCCGAAGCCACGCTGATCGTCCCGGGCATGGGCAGCGGGCACTGCGCCGGGCTAGTGCGCAGCTCGCTCGAACGCCTGCCCGGCATCCGCGAGATCAACACCAACATCAGCAATCATCGCGTAAGCGTCCGCTTCGACGCCCAACAGGTGCAGCCGGCCGAGCTCAAGTCAGCCGTCGAGCACGGCGGGTACGAGGTCGAGGAACTTCTCGCTGAGACGGACGAAGGCGAGGACGAGCTCGAGCGCGAGCAGCGCTACGTCGCCCACGCCCTTCGCCTGGTCGCCTGGGCCGCCATCCCGACGACCATCATCATGATCCTGATGATGGTGCACATGTTCTGGTGGGAGCTGCCGGGGACGCTCTATCTGGCCATCGTCGCCACCCTCGCCTTCCCGGTGGTGTTTCTGACCGGCTGGGGGACGCACCGTTCCGCATGGCGCTCGGTGCTCAACCGCACCGCCAACATGGACGTGCTCATCAGCATGGGCAGCCTGCCGCCGTACCTCATCGGCCTGGTCGGCTTCGTCTACCCGATGACCTCATTTATCGAGATGGCGGCGACGATCATGACCTTCCATCTGATCGGCCGCTACCTCGAGCACCGCTCCAAGGGTCGGGCCTCGCAGGCGATCCGCCGACTGCTGACGCTGGGGGCCAAGACCGCGCTGGTCGAGCGCGACGGCCAGGAGATCGAGGTGCCGGTGAACGAACTCGCCCTGGGCGACGTGATGATCGTCAAGCCGGGGCAGAAGATCCCCACCGACGGCGAGGTGATCGACGGCACCAGCCACGTGGATGAATCCATCGCCACGGGCGAGTCGGTGCCGGTGCAGAAGTCGTCGGGCGACGAGGTGCTCGGGGCCACGATCAACAGTGAAGGGTTGTTGAAGGTCCGGGCCACGCGCGTGGGCAAGGACACGTTCCTGGCCCAGGTGATCCGCCTGGTGCAGGAGGCCCAGGGTTCGAAGGTGCCGATTCAGGCGTTCGCCGACCGGGTGACCAGCTACTTTGTGCCGGCCGTGATCGTGGTGGCGATGGGCAGCTTCGTCATGTGGCTGCTGTTCGCGGACCAGCTCCGTCCGGTTCTGGTCTGGGGCGCCACGTTTCTGCCTTGGGTGGACCCCAACCTGCCGCCGATCCTCCTTGCAACCTTGGCGGCGATCGCGGTGCTGGTCATCGCCTGCCCCTGCGCCCTGGGGCTCGCCACGCCCACGGCCCTGATGGTCGGCTCGGGCATGGGGGCCGAGCGCGGCGTGCTGCTGCGCAGCGGTGAGGCGATCCAGACGCTTAAGGACATTCGCACCATCGTCCTGGACAAGACGGGCACCATCACCAAGGGCGAGCCGGCCCTGACGGATGTGGTGGCAGAGGAAGGCTTCGATGAGCAGGAGGTGCTCGCGCTGGGCGCGGCGGTCGAGGCGGGGTCGGAACACCCGATCGCCCAGGCCGTAGTCGATGGCGCCAAGCAGCGTGGCGTGGACGTGCCCAAGGTGACCGAGTTCCAGGCCATCACCGCCCGCGGCGTTCAGGGCAAGGTGGACGGTCGGCTCGTGCGAGTCGGCAGTGTCCGCTTGGCGGAGGAGAACGACATCGCGGTCGAAGCCGTGACTGAAGCGATGGCCCGCTTGGAAAGTGAGGGCAAGACCACATTCCTCGTGTTGGTGGACGACAGGGTCGCGGGCATCATCGCCGTGGCCGACACGGTCAAGGAGGACTCGCGCGACGCCATCGCCCGGCTCAAGGCCATGGGCTTTCACCCGGTCATGATCACCGGCGACAACGAGCGCACCGCGCGGGCCATCGGCCAGCAGGTGGGCATCGACGACGTGCGCGCCGGCGTGCTGCCCGAGGGCAAGGTCGAGGCGATCCGCGAGCTTCAGCAGCGCACCGGCGAGGCCGTGGCCATGGTCGGCGACGGGATCAACGACGCCCCCGCGCTGAAGCAGGCCAACGTCGGTATCGCCATCGGCGCCGGCGCCGACGTAGCCATCGAGGCGGCCGACGTGACACTTGTGCGAGGCCAGCTCAGCGCCGTGGTCGAGGCCGTCGGCCTCTCCCGTGCCACCTTCCGCAAGATCATCCAGAATCTCTTCTGGGCGTGGTTCTACAACGTGGTGGCCATCCCCATCGCCGCCATCGGATTGCTCCACCCCATGATCGGGGTGATCGCCATGGTCGCCAGCTCGCTTTCGGTCATCGGTAATTCGATCCTGCTCAGGCGCGCCCGCCTCGGCACCGGACCCGCGCCGGCTTCTGGAGCTTGAGCCGCAAAGGCGCTAGGATCATCCAAGCCCCGGTACCACGTTCGCCACCCTCTTCGAGAAAGGAACGGGCAATGAACACGCACAAGGCACGCAAGCTGATAATGGCGCTGGGACTGGTCGCCCTCGTCGCGGCCGGAGGGTGGTCCGTGCAGGCGCGGATGCACGGACCCATGATGGGTGGGGGCGAGCGCCCCATGGACCGCGAGGCCATGATGGAGCGCTGCCAGCAGATGATGCAGCACCGCCAGCAGATGCACGAGCACATGCAGCAGATGGATGAGCAGCTCGAACAGCAGGTGCAGGCGATGGACGAGGCCCAGGGCGAGGCGAAGGTCGACGCGATGGCCGACGTCGTCCACACGCTTATCGAGCAGCGCCGGCAGATGCACGAGCACCACCGGCAGATGATGCCGCGGATGATGCAGCACATGGGCCAGCACATGATGATGGATGCGGACGATGACGAGCGCCACGAGATGATGATGCAGTGCCCGATGATGCAGCCGGAGGAGCCGGAGCAACCCGAGGCGGAGCCGGCCGAGCCGGATCACGAAGCGCATCACTGAGCCCGTCATCGGTGTGACGAGCCCGACTTGCTGCATGGCGGAAGATGCCGATGCGAGGGACCACACCCCTGCTGCTGATGGGACTGATGTCACTGTCCGGCTGTACGGCTCCTGACGCGCCGGCGCCGCTGGGCGAGCACCACCCCGCCCGCGCCGACGCCGCTGAAGCGCCGCTGCCCGCGGTCGCCGACGGGCTGGGATATGAGCAGGCAGTGTCGCCCGAGCCACGGCCCTCGCCCCCGCCACCGGGCCCGCATGAGCATGAGCCTCACAAGCACGCCCCCGACACTTCAAACGACATGGACACCCATGAGACGCCACATCACTGATCATCGTTGAAAGGGGGGAAGCATGGCCGACCGCACAAACGCTCTGGTGGCGACGATCGTGGCCGGCGTTGTGCTGGCCGGCTGCTCAACCGTGCCGGAAGATCGCGGCTTCGATCAGGTCCGCGCCGACGTGGAGC
>SLDI01000616.1:0-6668 GCA_007125385.1 Phycisphaeraceae bacterium
TGCTTGCCGACGCCGAGCGCGCGGCAGCGCTCTACCGGGCCCTGCTCGAGGCCGCGGGCTACGAGCCGGGCGGCGACGAGCAGGCCGACGCCGCCTACGCCGAGCGCCGCCGGCAGACGCTGCGTGGCCGGCCCGTCGGGTGGGCGGCCTACAACACGGCCCGGATCGAGGCCGGCTCGCCGATGTTCCACGTCGACTTCGGCCCCGACTCCCTGCCGCCGGAGACCGGCCTCCAGGACCAGGCCGTCAGCTTCAACAAGGGCTGCTACCTGGGCCAGGAGGTCGTCGCCCGCATCCGCAGCCTCGGGCACCCGCGTCGCGTGCTCGTGGGGCTGCGCTTCGACACCGACGAGCTGCCCGTCGCCGGCACGCAGGTGCTCAAAGGCGACGCCGACCCGGCCAACCCTGCCACGAGCGACATCGTCGGCGGCATCACCTCCTCGACCATCTCGCCGCTGCGCGGGGGCACGGCCATCGCCTTCGCCGTCATCAAGTGGGGCCGGCACGAGCCCGGCACGGAGCTGACCACCTTCGCCGAGGGCCGGCCGGTCAAGGCGACGGTGCAGGGGCTGCGCTTCATCGAAGCCGAGGCCGGTTGAAGCGGGTGCACCTCACAAGAAGAGCGGGTGCGGTTTACGATGATCGGGTGCCACTGACAAGCGGAGTCTGCGGAGCTTGTCAGTGCCGATCGGCGTGGCGGACCCGGGACGCCATTCGACACTGACAAGGCCGAAGACGGCCTTGTCAGTGGCACCCGCTACCTTTTTGAGGTGCACACGTTGAAGCCCCCGATGCACAAGGCTGCCGCCATCTGCTCCCGGCCCGCCGCGTGCGCTGGTGTGCATTGGTGACCGGCGCAAGCCGCGTCCGGCGTCGCGCGTTATCTTCTGCCCATGGCCAAGCGCCCGCCGGACAGCCCCGTGTCCGAGACGACCATCTGGACGGACGGCCGATCGGCCCGGACCGTCGCCGCGGTGCTCGACGCTCTGGGCCCGGCGGTGCGTCCGCTGGCCGTCGGCGGGCCGCGCGCTGATGCGATCACAGACCTGGCCCGCCAGCTCGATCGCCCGTGCGAGGATGACCTGCGCAAGCTGCTGGTGCACTACCCTGCGGCGTTCGTGTTGCTGGCCACCGCCAAGGGGGTGCGGCCGGAGCACCTGCACACGGCCGTGGAGCACGGCACGACGGTGCTCAGCCTCGAGCCCGTCGCCGACGACCTGCCCGCGCTGGCCGAGCTGACCGAGGCGCCGTCGCGGCGGCGCGGCGGCGTGGGCGCGACCTATGGCCACGTCGTGCACGCCCCGGCCTTTGTCGCCTCGCCGGGCCACCTCAGCGCCGCCGAGCCGCACGAAGCCCTGGGCCCGCAGCGCACGGTGCTCTTTCAGAGCGTGGGCCGGCCGGGCGAGGGCTCGCTGTTCGCGCGGCTCTTCGACGCCTGGCGCACGGTGCTGACGCTGGCGCCGATGCCGCTGACGATCGACGCGACGCTCGTGGCCGAGGAGCCGGACGTGCCGCAGTCGCTGCGGCGCATCGCCGGGAGCATGACCGCCCACGCCCGCCTGCCCGGGGCCGGCGCGGTCGTTCTCAGCGTCGCCGACCGGGCCGGGGCCACCCATCGCCACCTGCACGTGCTCGGCGACGCGGCGGAGCTGCGCGTCACGGACACCGGCTACACGCTGCACCAGGCGACCGGCCAGTTGCTCGACCGCGGCAACCCCTACACCCGCCTGCCCTTCGCCGAGCTCGTCGCCCACCAGTGGCGCAGCGTCCTGGATCGCCGGCCCGCGGCCGCTGCGGACGCGCACCCGCGCGACGCTGACGCCCTGGCCTGCTGCCTGACCTGCCTGCTCAGCGCCCGCACCGCGGCCCCGGAGGACCCGCGACGCATCCTCGAGCTCAGGGCGTGATCTCAGAAAAACCACAGAGGCACAGAGGCAACCGCTCCTGTTAACGCCCGTCCTGAGCGAAGCGAAGGGCGGGATCTCCGACAACGGTGCTCCTCCCCGAAATCCCGCCCTTCGCTCGCGGACTCGCTCAGGACGGGCGTTAGCCGCCGACTCCGACATCCGAAATACGAAATGCTCCCCCATCCCCCCAAAATCAGCAATCAGAAATCAGCAATCAGAATCGCCCCCTACCCCCACCGCTGCCGCATCCATTCGGCGATCGCCGCGTCGTAGCCGGCCGTGTGGGCGAACGCCGCGGCCGCGAGCCGGCGACGCAGGGCGAACGTCGTCGCCCCCTCGTGCCGATCCAGGTCGTTGCTCACCTGGTCGTACTGCTCCGGGCTCGTCACGCACGCGACGTAGCGATGGTTCTTGGCCGCGCTGCGGATCATCGCCGGGCCGCCGATGTCAATGTTCTCGATCGCGTCCGCGTCGGTCACGTCCGCCCTGGCGACCGTCTGCTGAAAGGGATAGAGGTTGACGCACACCAGGTCGATGGGCGTGATCTCGTGCTCGGCCAGCGCTGCGGCATGCTCGGGCTTGTCGCGCAGGGCCAGCAACGCTCCGTGGACGCGCGGGTGCAGCGTCTTGACCCGGCCGTCCATCATCTCCGGAAACCCGGTGACCTGGTCAATGGGCGTGACGTTAAGCCCGGCATCGGTCAGCGCCCGGGCCGTGCCCCCCGTCGAGATCAACTGCACGTCGTGACGCGCCAGGCGACGGGCGAAGGCGACCAGGTCGGTCTTGTCGCTGACGGAGAGCAGCGCGCGGCGGACGGGGAGGCTGTCGACGGCGGTCATTGAAGCTCCACGGATGGCCGATGGTCGATTCGGCAATGGCTTCACCGCAGCCGGTTCAGGCGCAGGATGCGTCCGTGGGCCGAGACGGCGATGAGGCTGCCGTCGGGCCCTTGCAGCACGCGGTGCAGCGGCGCCGCGGCGGGCGCCCCGGCGAGCGATCGGCCGCTGTCGAAGTCGATCAGCTCCAGGTGCATCGGCGAGCCGACCACCAGCGCCCCGTCGTCGCGGCGCGTTACCGGCCGCAGCGGGTGGGCCAGGCGCCAGCGCACCTGGCCCGACTCGGCCTCCAGGGCCACGAGCGACTGCCGCGGCACCGGCAGCAGGACGGTGTCGTCGATGAAGCTCGGCGCCAGGGTCAGCGGCTCCTGGGCGATGTGGCGCCAGCGGTCTTCTCCCGTGGCCAGGTCGATCGCGTAGAGGGTCTCGTCGCGCCCGGGCAGGTAGACCGCCCCGGCGCCGACCGCCGGCGTGACCTCGAAGCGGCCGAAGCCCCGGCCCTGCCAGCGCAGGCGGCCGTCGCGGCCGTACAACGAATAGCGCCCGGACGTGTCGGCGACGAAGATGCCCTCGTCGGTGATGACCGGGCGGGCGACCAGGTCGCCGGGAACGCGCTGGTCCCACAGCTCCTGCCCGATGGCCACGTCCAGGGTGTACAGCCGCCCGCCGGCGCCCGGGACCAGCGCCATCCGGCCGTAGAGCACCACCGGCGCGACGACCGGCCCGTCGAGGTTGATGCTGAAGATTTCCCGGCCGTCCTCGGCGCGCAGGCCGTACAGCCGCTGCTCGTTGTGGGCGATGATGGTGTCGGCCAGGCGCAGGGGCTGGTGCAGGGGCATGCGGGCCTGGTCGAGGCGGCGCTTCCATTGCAGCTCGCCCGTGCGGGCGGAAAGGGCGGTGAGGACGTTGCCCGGCGGCTCGACGACCAGGAGCAGGTCATCGAGCAGCGCCACCTGGTGCACCCGGCCGCCGGGCGGCAGGTGGAGGTTGGCCGCCCAGTTGGTCGAGTAGCCGATGCTCCGCGCGTCGCCGGGCTCGAAAAGCAGCCCCACGCGGTCCTGGCCGGCCACAGGCAGCGCCAGGGCCAGCGTCACGGCAAGCAGGGTCAGGGCACGGGCATAAGCGGCTGGCGTCATACTCACGGGCTCCAGCGGGTGTCGGATGGCAGGCGGCCAGTATCGACCCCCGCGGCCAGCCGGTCAAGCCGGGCGATGCGGGAAGCCGGGTTCGGGGATCGGGGAGCCGCAGAGGTCGACGCCGCCGGGCTGCGCGTTCATGGCCGGCGAGCGTCGCGATGCGAGCCCGAACCGCGTTCAAACCGCCTGGGCATGCTTGTAATAGTCCGGCATCGGCTCGCCGAGCTTGCGCCAGTGGGCGATCACCTCGTCCGCCTTGCCGGCGCTGTTGAGCATTTCGAGCTTGCGCAGGACCATCTTGCGGATTTCCTCGCGGGCCGGGCCCAGGTACTTGCGCGGGTCGAACTCGGCCGGGTCGTTGGAGAACACCTCGCGGATCTTGGCGGTCATCGCCAGGCGCAGGTCGGTGTCGATGTTCACCTTGCACACGCCATAGCTGCGCACGGCGTTGGCGATCTCGGCCTCGGGCACGCCCTTGGCGTTGGGCATGTTCCCGCCATACTTGTTCACCAGCTCGATGTACTCCTGCGGCACGGACGAGCTGCCGTGCATCACCAGCGGCAGCCCGGGGCAGGTCTTCATGATCTTCTCGATCCGGTCGAAGGCGAGCTTGGCCTCCTTGGTGAACTTGTACGCCCCGTGGCTGGTGCCGATCGCCACCGCCAGCGAGTCGATCTGTGTCCGCTCCCAGAACTCCCTGGCCTGCTCGGGGTCGGTCAGGAACTTCTCGATGTTCTTCTCGTAATCCTCGGCGCTCAAACCAACGACGTCCTCCTCGATCCCGCCGAGCTGGCCCAGCTCCGCCTCGACGACGACGCCGGCGGCGTGGGCGAGGTTGACCGCCTCGGCGGTGAGGCGGGCGTTCTCGTCGAACTCGTGGTGCGAGCCGTCGATCATCACCGACGTGTAGCCGTCAGCGATGCAGTCGCGGATCAGCTCGATGGTGTCGCCGTGGTCGCAGTGGACGGCCAGGGGCACCTCGGGGTACTCCTCGACGCAGGCGTCGATGATCTTCTTGAGGAAGCGGATGTTGGCGTACTTGCGGGCGCCCTTGGAGATCTGGAGGATGGCCGGGCTTTTCGCCTCGGCGCAGGCTTCGATGATGCCCTGGGTGATCTCCATGTTGTTGACGTTGAACGCCCCGACGCCGAAGCCGCCCTCGTAGGCGAGATCGAACATGGGTCTGGTGGTCATGAGCATGGGCGTTTCTCCTGCCGCGCGTGAGTGGTGTAGAGATGACATTTTATCGGATTCCCCGCTCCGATGCGCGCGCGGCGATGGGAAACGGCCGGCCGCCGGGGGCGCCGACGGCAGGGGGGCGATCCCGCCCTTCGCTCGCGGACTCGCTCAGGACGGGCGTTGAGCGTGGGGGCAGCTTCCCCGGTCCGCCGGGCTCACGCCACGGCGATCTCCGGGTCGCGGTAGACGTCCTGGATCGTGTGCAGCAGCTCGATGCCCTCGCGGCGCGGCCGCTGGAACGCCTTGCGGCCGGAGATCAGCCCGATGCCGCCGGCCCGTTTGTTGATTACGGCCGTGCGCACCGCCTCGGCGAAGTCGTCCTTGCCCGACGCCCCGCCGGAGTTCACCAGCGGCGCCCGGCCCATGTAGCCGTTGGCGACCTGGTAGCGGCAAAGCTCGATGGGGTGATCGCCCGGGGTCAACTCCTCCATCTCCTCGCGACGCTTGCCGAAGCCGATCGCCTTGAACCCGCCGTTGGTCTCCGGCAGCTTCTGCTTGATCAGGTCCGCCTCGATCGTCGCCGCGAGGTGGTTCGCCTGCCCGGTCATGTCGGCGGCGAGGTGGTAGTCCGTCCCGTCATGCCGGAACGCGCTGTTGCGCAGGTAGCACCAGAGCACCGTCACCATGCCCAGCTCGTGGGCGACGCGGAACGCCTCGGACACCTCCTGGAGCTGGCGGTCGCTCTGCTCGCTGCCGAAGTAGACCGTCGCGCCGACGCCGACGGCCCCGAGCTCGAAGGCCTGCCGCACGTCGGCGAACATGATCTGGTCGTAGTGGTTGGGGTAGGTCAGCAGCTCGTTGTGGTTGAGCTTGACGATGAAGGGGATCCTGTGGGCGAAGCGGCGGGCGCACGCTCCGAGCACGCCCAGCGTCGAGGCCACGGCGTTGCACCCGCCCTCGATGCCCAGCTCGACGACGTTGACGGGGTCGAAGTAGTCCGGGTTGGGCGAGAAGGCCGCGCCCGCCCCGTGCTCGACGCCCTGGTCCACGGGCAGGATGGAGACGTAGCCCGTGCCGGCGAGCCGGCCGGTGTTCAGAATCTGCTGGAAGTTGCGCAGCACCGCGGCCGGGCGGTCGCTGCACGCCAGGATGCGGTCGACGAAGTCGGGCCCGGGCAGGTGCAGGCGGTCGCGTGAAAAGCCGCGGGCCTCGTGGTGCAGCAGATCCTGCCCTTCCTCGCCGAGTCGCTCGAGTATCGATCCAAGGTCAACAGCAGCACGCATGAAACCTCCTCGGAAGAAGACGGAACCACCGATGCATGGTGATGCACACTGATCGATCCGCTCCTGATCCTGATTCCTACAGAAACCACGATCAACATCAGGAGCGGAAGTTGCACCCATCGGTGATTCCCGTACAACTTGGCGTCATGGCCGATCCGCCCACGCGTCACATCACCGCTCCGCGCGGATTCTATGCCGCGGGCACGACCTGCGGCATCAAGGAATCGGGGCACCCGGACCTGGGGCTGATCGTGTGCGATCGCGCCGCCACGGCCGCGGGCGTGCTGACGCGCAGCCGCACCCCGGCGGCGCCGATCCTGGTCAACA
>SLDI01000737.1:0-20977 GCA_007125385.1 Phycisphaeraceae bacterium
CTCACCCCCTTCGCCGACGGAACCCGGCCCGGCAAGGGTGGCCTCATCGCCTCGCCACAGAACCATCGTCCCCCGGGGTTCGTAGATCGCCTTGCATCGCCGCCGAACCCGACTACGCTCATGGAGCCCATGCCCACACGCCCGCTGCCCGCCCTGATGCTCCTGCTGCTCGCCGCCCTCGCCCTGCCCGCGTGCGGCCGCGAGGACGAGCCCGCCGACGGCGACGCCACCCGCCTCGAGCCCGCCGAGCTCGAGCAGCGCGTCGACCGCATCAAGCAGCGCTTCGCCCAGGCCGTCGACGAGCGGACCGCCCTGGACGAGCAGATCGAGGAGCTCGCCGGCCTGCTCGAGGCCCAGCCCGACCACGCCGCGGGCCAGGCGCTGATGGGGCGGATGCTCATGGTCCACGACGAGAACGAGCAGGCCCTTGAGCACTTCGAGACCGCGCTGGACCTGTCACCGGGCGACGTGGAGCTGCACCTGCTCGCCGGCACCGTGGCGATGGGGCTCAATGACCTGGACCGCGCCTACCGCCACTACAGCGAGGCGGTGGGCCTGGAGCCGGAGCACAGCTTCGCCCGGCTGCACCTGGCGCAAGTGCAGATCGAGCGCCAGGAGTACGACCGCGCCCGCGACACGCTGCTCGAGACGCTGCGCCTGGACGACGCCATGCACGGGGCCTACTACGCCCTGGCCACGCTCAACGCCCGGCAGGGGCGGCTGGGCCAGGCGATCGACCAGGTCCAGCGGGCGATCGAGCGCCTGAACGAGCGCGACCCGCGCTACAAGCGGCAACTGGTCAGCTACACGCGCACGCACGCGACGCTGCTGCGCCGCGCCAACGAGCCCCAGGCCGCGCTCGACGCGCTGCGCGAGCTACCCCCCGAGCAGCAGATGACCCTCGCCGTCGCCGACGACCTGGCCCTGTGCTGGCAGATGCTCGGCCGGCCGGAGCACGCGGCGCGGCACTACGAGTCGCTGGCGATGTTCCGCCCCGACGACGAGCGCGTCCCCGCCCGGGCCGCACGCTGGTACATCGAGGCCGGCCAACCCGTCGAGGCGCGTCGTCAGATCGAGGCCGTCGAGCGCATCAACCCCAACGCCGCCGCGCTCGACGAGCTGCGCACGGAACTTCAAGCCCTTGAAGCCGACCCCGCCCGCGGCACCGGCTGAACGCGGGCGTCGGTGTGGCAGATCACCGATGCGGGGCATTGGGTGCCACTGGCGGCTTGTCCGCCAGTGCCCGGGCGTACCGAAGCCGATCAACCCCGCAAACTGCCTTCATGCTGCGTGATTGAACCGCCCACGCCGCACGCGGCGCCGAGGCACTGGCGGGCAAGCCGCCAGTGGCATCCCCGCAGCCGAAGTCAATCAGGGCGCCCCGGCCCCACTCGTCGCCGCGCGGTATCATCGCCCCATGGCTGCTCCCCTCATCGACCTGTGGCACAACGATCGCCCGCGCGTCGCCGCACGCGGCCGCGCTCAACCCTGGGCCAACGTCCTCGGTGGCATCACCTGCGACGACGCGCCGATCTACACCGCCGCGTACCAGTGCAACGACGGGCCCTTCACGCCCCTGGTGCTCGGGCCCAGCGCCTACCGCCTGCGCCAGCCGGGCGACTTCAACATCGAGCTGGCGTTCGACGAGCTGCGGGCCGGCGAGAACGTCGTGCAGATATGGGCGAACAACCACGCCGACGAAGTCGCCCGTCGCGATGTCGTCGTCGAGCATTTGAATGTCGAGCACTGCCCGCTGCCGACGCGCATCGCCTGGGGCGAGCTCGACGCCATCGACGCCGCCGCCCACGTCATCGACGGGCATTGGCGGCTGACGGGCGCCGGCCTGCGCCCCGTGACGCTCGCCTACGACCGCGTCGTGGCGGTCGGCGACATGAGTTGGGGCGACTACACCGCGACGGTGCCCGTGACCATCCACGGCTACGAGACGCTGCCGGCGATCTACAACTGGCCGAGCTACGGCCCGGCGTTCGGCGTGCTCATGGGCTGGCGGGGCCACCGCCAGTGGGGCGACATGGTGCCCAAGCGCGGCTGGCATCCGTTCGGCAGCCTGGCGATCTACCGCTGGAACAAGGCCGGGCCCATGCGCAAGGAGCTCTGGGCCGGCGTCGGCGGCGAGTTGATCGGCCGCGAGCAGGGCGAGCACGACCCGGAGCTGGAGCGGCCTTACGTGCTCAAGGTGCGATCGCGCACGCAGCCGGGCCGGCCGAACCACTTCGCCATGAAGGTGTGGTCGGCCGACGAGCCCGAGCCCGAGGCGTGGGACATCGCCGGCGAGGCCGCTGCGGGCAGTCACACGCACGGCAGCCTGGTCCTGCTGGCGCACCACGCGGACGTGACGTTCGGCGACGTGCAGGTGGAATAGGCCGAGAAACCGGACTTGAGGTGCGCGGTCGCGGATCCGCGTGGGCCTTCCGCACGGCTTGCCGCTTCGCGGGCAAGCCGTGGCACCCACCGCCGTGAACTTTACACGTGGCGGCGCTGATGCAGGGTGGGTAGAGCGCAGCCATCGCTTCGCTCTAACCACCCTGCACGCCCCGGAGCCTTCACAATGTTCGCCGGCGACACGCAAGTTTCCATCGAGATGATCCGGCCCGACCTCGACGCCCTGCCCGCCCCCGTCTGGCCGAGCGACCACCACGTGCGGCGCTACCAGCCGGGCGACGAGGCTCACTGGCACGACATCCACGTGCGCGCCGACCGTTACAACGATCATCGTCCCGAGTGGTTCGAGCGCGAGTTCGGCCGCGACGCGGCGTTGCTGGCCCAGCGCCAGCTCTACCTCGTCGGGCCCGGGGGCGAGGTCATCGGCACGAGCACCGCCTGGATGGACGCCGACGCCACCGGCCGCGTGCACTGGATCGCCGTCGTCCCCGAGGCGCAGGGGCGCGGCCTGGGCCGGGCCCTGTTGCTGGCGACCTGCCATCGCCTGGCGGAACTGGGCCATCGGCGGGCGCGGCTGACGACGCAGACGCCGCGGTTGGCGGCGATCAACCTTTACCTGGACGTCGGCTTCCTGCCCCGGCCGCGCAACGACCGCGAGCACGCGGCCTGGCGGGCGCTGGGCACGCACGTCCGGCCGGGGCTGCGGCCGGGGCTCGAAAGCGCCCTGGCGAAACTCGAAGAAGGCTCCGGCCGGTAGCCCGCCCCGGCCACCTCACCGCCGACGCAGGATCATGCCCTGGACCTGCCGGCCTTCACGACGGTACTTGCGCTCGAAGTTCGTGCCCGCGCACTCGCCCTGGCCGGCGGAGTCCGGCGGCTCGTAGGGCAACCGCTCGAACCAGTCGGCCACCGCCTCGGCGTGCTCGCACATCCACGCGAAGTAGTCGGCATGGTCGGTGGCCAGGCGGATCTGCCCGGCCTCGGGCGCGTCGTCGCGGGCGGGCTCCAGGATCCGGTGCAGCTCGCGCAGCAGCGCCGCCTGGATCAGCCGGCGCTTGTGGTGGCGCTTCTTGGGCCAGGGGTCGGGGAAGTAGACGTGCACCTGCCGGATCGCGCCGGTGGGCACGAAGTGGCGGACGAAGGCGCCGGCCTCGAAGTGGACCAGGCGGACATTGGCCAGGCCGTGGCGGCGGGCGCGGTCGGCGGCGTGGCGCCAGAAGGCGCGGGCATACTCGATGCCCAGGAAGTTGACCGCCGCGTGGCGGGCGGCGTGCTGGACCAGGAACGTGCCCTTGCCCGAGCCGATCTCCAGCTCCAGCGGGCGGTCGGGCTCGGGGAACCATTGACGCAGGTCGATGGGCCCGGCGTCGAACGCGGGCAGGGCGTCTCGCGCGATGCCGTACTCGGCGACCTCGGGGCGACGGCGGTGGGAGAGCGAGCCGCTCATGACCCGAGTTTAGCGAGCCGGCGGACCGGGCCGCGGCCGCGGCGGCACAGGAAACCGGCTTGCGGAAACCCCGCGCGCTCGGGCCGTGCATTTGTGCCATCATTCGGGGAAAACCCCAATGAGAATATCATCTTTCGTGTATGCTCATACGATGATTGACGTTGCGGCACGGCGGAGTTTCAAATGGCCCACATCATGGCCCGAAAGAAGACGATCAACCTCGCCATCCCCGAGGCGCTGCTGACCGAGTTCAACGAGGTCTGCCGGCACTACGGGCATGGCAAGCAGAAGGGCATGGTGCTCAGCGCCGCCATGCTGATGTTCCTCGAGGCGGACCCGGCCGATCAGGGGGAGGTGCTGGAGCGGATCCTGATCTCCGATGTGCGCAGCGGAGTGGAGTCGATGGTCGAGCGCGCCCGGGAGAAGCAGGCCGAGGCGATCCAGCAGCGTCAGGCCAGCGGTGGCGATGCCAAGCCGGAGTCGGCGCCGCTGCTGCGTGCGGCCAAGCCGGCGAGGCCGGCGCGTCACGGCGTGCCGCGACGGCGCGGCGGCAAGGCCGAGGGCCCGGAGGGCGGCGGCGAGCGGTGATGCAGGCCGCGGACCGGCGGGCCGGACCGCGCGGGGGGCGAAAGCTTCTCCTGGCCGCAGCGCTGGCGTATGCTGGCGGGCGCAGCAACTCCTGGACAGGGGGCAGACGATGACCCAGGCTCCTCTGGATCCGACGCGAACCCCGCCGGCGGCCACGTCCGGACTGGCGATTGCCGCGCTCGTGGTGGGCATTTTCGGGCTCTGCGTGCCGGTCGTGGCGGTGGTGGCCCTGGTGCTGGGCCTGGTGGCGATGGGCCAGATCAGCCAGTCGGCGGGTCGACTCGGCGGCCAGGGCATGGCGCTGGCAGGCACGATCCTGGGCGCGGTGGGCGTGGCGCTGTCGATCCTCGCCCTGCTGATCGGCATGCTGCTGCCGGCGCTCGCGGCGACGCGCGAAACCGCCAGACGCATGCAGAGCACCACGCAACTGCGCGGCATCCACCAGGGGATGGCGATGTACGGTCACCGCAACAATGACCATTACCCCGGGCTCGACATGCAGGGCGATCCGGTCGACCTGACGGTGGCGGGGCGCATCCAGATCCTGCTCGATGGGCGCTACTTTTCGCCGGACTACCTGATCAGCCCGTTCGATGAAGGCAAGACCCCGTGGGCGAGCGGGGCGGTGACCAGCGACCACTATTCCTATGCGGTGCTCTCGATCGCCGACCCGGGCGGCCGACGCCAGGAGTGGGCCGAGACATTGAACACCGAAGCGGCGGTCCTCAGCGATCGCAACACCGGCAGCGTGCAGCGGCCGACGAGCCTGTACGCGAGAACCCCGGCCGCAGGGTGGCGCGGCGGTGTGGTGTGGAACGACAACCAGGTCGGCTTCGAGGCGACGCACATCCATCAGACGCAGTACGGCAGTCACCCGGCCAATACGAACGATCACCTGTTCGACGCGACGACGCCGCACGAGGCGCTGATGATTCACGAGGGGCAATAGTCGGGGCAGGTTTCGCGCGGTGCCACCTCCGGCAGTTTGGGGCGCTGCTGTGGCGTGCGGGCGGTGGCGGGGCCGTCACTGCCGGGCGCTGGCGCTGGAGCCTGAGGCGGGGGCGGCGTACCAGGTCAGGTCGAGGCTGAAGGTGGTCGGGGCGTCGGGGCTGGGCCGGCCCTGGATCTCCAGGTCGCGCACGGCGACGTCGGGCAGCTCGGCGCGGGCCTCGTGCAGGAAGATGGCGATGGCCCGGTATTCGCCCTGGCCGGTGACCGAGAGGGGCACCTGCTGGAAGTGCTCGCCGGCGGCGGGTCGGCCGGGGCGGACGCGGTCGAGCTCGAGCCCGGCGTCGTTGGCCAGATCGGTGACCTGGGCCAGGCGGCGGTTCAGCGCGTCCAGCGAGGCCAGGCGCAGCGGGTAGCGCTCCAAGCCACGCTCGAGCTCGCGCTGCCGGCGGCGCATGTCCAGCAGGGTGGCTTCGAGCATCTCGATCTGCTCGTGCTTGTCAGCCAACTGCCGGTGGGTCTGGCGCTGCTCGCGGCGCTGCTCGAGCAGCGGCAGGACGCCGACGACGAACACGAGCCCGGCCAGGGCCAGGCAGCAGCCGACGGCGATGGCGTCGATCGTGCGCGGAGCGGGAAGGGTCGGGCGTTTCAGGCTCATCGCTGGGTTCCCGGGCAAGGCGCCGCAGGCATGAAGCACTGGGGCGGATGGTCGGCGGCGGTGATTCGCCAAACGGCAAGCCGCGGGGCCGTCAGCCTGCCCCGGCCGCCTGGTTCGTGCATGGTCGATGGTGCGTGTTGCATGCCTCTTTCATCTCGTCAGCGTGCACTCGATGCGGAAGCCGACGGCATGTCGGTCGTCGAGGAAGGGCTCGCGCTGGGTGTGCACGAGCTTGACTTCGTCGAAGACCGGCGCCTGCTCGAGGCGCAGGACGAGCCGGGAGACCTCGGCCTGCGTGGCGGCCAGGCCGGCCAGGTCGAGGCGGTACTGTCGTTGCTCGAGCTCGTCGTTGGGGTCGGCGATGTCGTCGACCGGGGCGAGGCGGGCGCGGGTGAGCACGGCCTTGTCGTCGAGCCAGTGGGCGACCAGGGACAGGAGCAGGGCCCAGTCGGGCTCGTCGCCGACGCGTCGGCCGGCGGCGAGGCTGGCCTCGGCGTCGACAAGCTCGGGCTCGAGGGCGGCGATGGCGGCCTCCTGGTCGCGCATCTGCTGCTGGGCCTGGTGAATCTGGCGCGCCAGGGCGCGGTCGGGCCCGGTCAGGCCGATCCACGCCCCCAGCCAGAGCGCGGCGAGGACGCCGGCCCAGGCCAGGATGGCGATGGTCCAGGCGTGCAGGCGTCGGCGCCGGTGCCGGGCCTCGAGCCGATGTGCCGGGATGAGGTTCACGGCAGGGATCAAGCCAGGGCCTCCTCGGGGTAGAGCGCCAGGCCGACGGCCAGGGCGAGCGTGCCGTGGCGGGCATCGGCGGCGTAGGGGCCGATGTCGATGAGCTCGGCGGGTCGCAGGGCGGCGGTGTCGGTCTCGAGGGCATCGGCGAGGCGTTCGGCCAGGCCGGGCACCTCCGAGCCGCCGCCGACCAGGGCGATGCGGCGCAGCGGGGCGTCGGGGTACTGGTGCGAGGCGTAGGCCAGCGCCAGGCGCAGCTCCTGGGCCAGGGCGTCGACGTGGCTTTCCAGCGGGCCACGGACGATCGACGCCAGCGGCGCGGCGGCGGGGTCGAGGTTCTCCGGCTCGGTCAGGCCGGCCTGGTGCAGGAGGTGCTCGATAATGTCGGGCTCGAGGTGGTGCTCGGTCCCGAGCTTGTCAATGGGTGAGGCCAGGCCGATGCCGCCGAGCACGCGTTCGTAGACGAGCCGCCGGCCGTGGACGAGCAGGAAGCTGGAGGCGTGGTGGCCCAGGTCGACGACGGCGAGCATGGGGTCGTGCTCCTCGAGCAGCGGCTGGGCCAGGCGTGTCAGGGCCCAGCCGTCGATGTCCAGGCCGCGCAGCTCGAAGCCGGCGGTTTCGAGCACGTCGATGAGTTCTTCGGCCGGCTCGTGCGGGCAAGCCGCCGCCATGACGGGCCCGCCCTTGTCGGTGCGCTTGGGCAGTTCCCAGTGGGCGACCTCGAGCATGTGGGCGTCGAAGCGGTGGGCGCGGGCCATCTCGACGCGGGCCAGGTCGGCCAGCGGGGCGCCGCTGGCGACGGGGGGCAGATCCAGCACGCTGGTCAGCACGCGGGCCTTGGGGGCGGTGGCCACGACGCCGCAGCCGCGGAACCCGCGGCGCTCCAGCACGTCGAAGAGGCGAGCGGCTTCCTCGGCGTCGAAGGGCTCGCCCGGCTTGCCGCGCTGCATGGACAGGGCGGCTTCGAGCCGGGCGCCCCGGCACTGGGCGGCCTTGATGTAGCGCGAGCCGATGTCCAGCCCGATGACGTCGCGCTGTCTTGTCAGGCCGTGGATCATGGGCATCAGCCTCCGACGGACGCGGTCAGGTCAAACAGCGGCAGGAACATGCTCAGGGCCACGGTGCCCACGAGCAGGCCGAGGATCACGAGAATGATCGGCTCGAGGATGCTGGTCAGCGAGCGCAGGATGATCTCGTTGTCCTCGTCGAGGAAGTCGGCGATGTTCAGCAGCAGTGGGGCGATCTGGCCGGTCGCCTCGCCGCTGCGGAGGGCTTCGTAGACGCTCGGGTCGATCAGGCGCTCGTCGCGGAAGGCGACGCTGACCGGCTCGCCGCGGGTCACGGCCTCCTCGGCGCGGATGACGAGGCGCTGGTAGTGGACGTTGCCGGTGGCGTGGCGGGTCAGCTCCAGCGCTTCGAGCAGGGGGACGGAGTTCTCCAGCAGCGTGCCGAGCAGCCGGGCGACGCGCGCGGTGGCGAAGCCGCGCGTCATGGGGCTGATGTAAGGCGTGCGCACCAGCAGCGTGTCACGCGTCTCGCGGCCCTGGGCGGTCTTGAGCCAGGCGCGGGCAGCCCAGCCGGCGGCGGCGCCGCCGAGCAGCGCCAGCCACCAGTAGCCTTGCAGGAACTCGCTGATGGTCAGCATCGCCTGCGTGCTCGGCGGCAGGGCGATCTTCATGGTGTCGAACAGGTCGGCGAAGCGCGGCAGGACGAACGTCAGCAGCAGCACGAGCACGACGAGGGCCACGACGAACAGCAGCGCCGGGTAGGTCATCGCCCCCTGGATGGAGCTGCGCACGTGCTGCTGTCGACGCACGAGCTTGGCCAGGCGGTCGAGCATCGCCTCGAATCGGCCCCCCGCCTCGCCGGCGGCGATGAGGCTGCGGTAGACGGCGTCGAAGCAGTCGGGGCGCTTCTCCATGGCGTCGGCGAGGGTGGCGCCCTCCTCGACGTGGGTGCGCAGCTCGCCGATGACCTGTCGCCAGCGGGTGTCGCGCGTCTGGCGCTCCAGGCCGGCCAGCGCCTCGACCATCGGCGTGCCGGTGGACACGAGCACGTGCAGTTGGCGGGTGAACATGGCCAGGTGGCGCAGATGGCGCGTCGAGCGACGGGCGGTGACGTCGGCGGCGGCCTGGCTCGCCTGGCCGTTGTCGCTGCCGTCGGCCGGGGGGCGCAGCTCCAGAACGAACAGGCCGTCGCGCCGAAGCTGCTGCAGCGCCTCGGACTCGCTGGCGGCGTCGACGGTGTCGGTGACCGCCTTGCCCGACTTGTCGTAGGCCTGGTAGATCAGCTTCATGTGATCTCCTCGGTCACGGTCGGGGCGGCCGGGCGGTCGCCGGCCGAGGCATCGGCTGGCCAGGTGCCCTGCCTCGCGGCGGGCTCGTCGTCGGCGACGGCGGGGGCTTCGACGGCGGGGGTGTCATCGTCGGCCGTGGAGTCGTCTTCGCAGGCGGTGACGCGCAGGATTTCCTCGAGGCTGGAGCGGTGGTCGATGGCGATGAGCACGCCCTCCTCGCGCAGGGTCTTAAAGCCCTGGCGGCGGGCGACGGCGCGCAGCTCGTGCGACGGGGCGCCGTGGTGGACGAGTCGGCGGATCTCGCCGGAGACCTCGAGCATCTCGTAGACGCCGGTGCGGCCGCGGAAGCCCGAGTTGTGGCACTGCTGGCAGCCGGCGCCCTTGCGGAAGCTGCGCCCGGTGGCGTCGGCCAGGCCGGCGTCGGCGAGCACGTGCTCGGCGGGGTAGTACTTGGTTGCGCAGTGCGGGCAGATGGTGCGCGCCAGGCGCTGGGCGACGACGCCGTTGAGCGCGCTGGAGAGCAGGTAGGGCTCGATGCCCATGTCCAGCAACCGGGCGACGGCGCCGACGGCGTCGTTGGTGTGCAGCGTCGCGAGCACGAGGTGGCCGGTCAGCGCCGCCTGCACGGCGACGCGGGCCGTCTCCTCGTCGCGGATCTCGCCGACCATGATCACGTCCGGGTCCTGGCGCAGAATCGAGCGCAGCGCGCGGGCGAAGCTCATGCCGATGTTGGTGCGCACCTGGATCTGGTTGACCATGTCGAGCTGATACTCGACCGGGTCCTCGACGGTGACGAGGTTGCGGCTGGGGCTTCGCAGCAGATCGAGCGCGGAATAGAGCGTGGTGGTCTTTCCGCTGCCGGTGGGCCCGGTCACGAGCACCAGGCCGTGCGGCCGCTTGAGCACGCGGGTGAAGATTTCCAGGCAGGGGGCGCGAAAGCCCAGGTCCTCCATCTTCACGTGGAGGTTGGCCTTGTCGAGCACGCGGATGACGAGCTTCTCGCCCAGCAGGGTGGGCATGGAGCTGATGCGCAGATCGATGTCGCGGCCTTCGGCGACGATGCGGACGCGGCCTTCCTGGGGCAGGCGCTTCTCGGCGATGTCCATCTTGCCGATGACCTTGACGCGCGAGCCGATCGCGGCGTGCATGCCGGCGGGCGGCTTCATGAGATCGCGGAGCTGGCCGTCGATCCGGTAGCGGATGCGCGTGCCGGTGCGCGAGGGCTCGATGTGGATGTCGGACGCCTTGTCGCGCACGGCGGTGAGCAGGGCGACGTTGACGAGGTTGATGATCGGGCTGCCGGCGACCATCTTCTCCAGGGCGGTGGCCGGCCCCTCGTCCTGGGCCTCGCGCTCGACGACCTCGACGTCCTGCTCGACGAGGCTGGTGAGGAAGGCGTCGACGTCGACGTTGCCCCCGGAGTACTTCTTGAGAAACTCCTGGATGTTGCCCTCGAGCGCGAGCACGGGGCGGATCTTCTTGCACCCGGTCATCAGGCGAAGCTGGTCGATGATCGGCAGCGAGTGCGGCTCGGCCATGGCGACGGTGAGGGTGTCGTGGACCTTGAACATGGGCACGACGAGCATGCGCTGGCATTCGTCCTCGCCGATGGCCTGGATCAGCGCCGGGTCGATCAGGCCGTGGCGCAGGTGGCACCCGGGCACGCCGAGGCAGTTGGCGAGGGTGTGCACGAGCGTGGAGGTGTTGATGACGCCCTGGTCGACGAGCATCTCGCCCAACCGCTGGCCGGACATCTTCTGCTCGGCCAGCGCCCGGTCGAGCTGCTCCTGGCTCAGCGCGCCCTGCTGGACGAGGGCTTCGCCGATGCGGGCCTTGCGTTTCTGCGTGCGCTCGGTCACAGGAAGCTCCTCACGGCCGAGCCGGCGTCCTCGTACTGCTCGAACAGGCCGGCGAGCTCGGTCAGGTCCAGCACTTCGCGCAGGGTTTCGTTGACGCCGCAGAGCTTGAGGCTCTGCCCGGACTGGGCCATCTCGTCGTGGACTTCGACCAGGGCCTCGAGCCCGCGCGAGTCGACGTAGGGCACGGCCGAGACGTCGAGCACGAGCCGCCCCAGGTTCGCGCCGCGCACCTTCTCCAGGCGCTGCTTGAGCTGGTCGGCGTCGGCCTGCGTCAGCGGGCCGGCGGGCTTGAGCACGGTGACGGCGCCTTGTCGTTCCTCGTGAATCTGCATGGTGAAATCCGACAAGACGTAGCCACGAATGAACACGAATGGGAACAAGGCGCGGGTCGGAAGGCCTTGCACGTCGATGCGCCACGTTTCCGCGTGGTGCCAATGGTGTGTTCATGCGCCTGATTCGTTCAGGCGCCCTTCCCTCTTATCTGTGTTTATTTGTGTTCACCTGTGGCTAATCTTCCTCGTGTCCATTCGTGGCTCTGTCTCTACTCCGTCGCCGTCGTCGCGTCGGTGGCGGTGGGCAGGGTGAGGGTGAAGGTCGAGCCCTTGTCGATCTGGGACTCGACGGTGATGTCCCCGCCATGCAGACGCACGATCTCGCGGGCCAGGCCCAGGCCCAGGCCCGAGCCCTCGATCGAGCTGATGCGCCGGTCGCGGGCGCGGTAGAAGCGCTCGAAGATGCGCTCCTGGTCCTCCGGGGCGATGCCCAGGCCCGAATCGGTGACGTCGATCACGAGTTGGCCCTCACCCAGACTCGCGGTGACGTTGACCTGGCCATTGTCCGGCGTGTACTTGATGGCGTTGGAGACGACGTTCTGCACGGCGAGGATGAGCTTGTCGCGGTCGCCGTGGATCACGGGCAGCTTCGGCGGCAGCTCGAAGCGCAGCATCAACTGCTTGTCGCGGGCGGCGGCCTGGTAGTCGGCCTCGATGTCGCGCAGCAGCGTGTCCACGCGCACGTCGTCGCGCTTCATCTGCATCGCGCCGGCCTCGATCTCGGCGACGCTGAGCATCGCGCCGACCAGCCGTTCCAACCGCTGCGTCTCCTGGTTGATCACGTTCAGCGCCTGGGCGCGGATGGCCGCGTCCGCCTGGCCCTCGTCCTGGGCGGTCTCGAGGTAGAGGCGGATGTTGGTCAGCGGCGTGCGCAGCTCGTGCGTGGCCTGAGCGACGAACTGATGGCGCGACCGCTCGGCGACGCGCTGCTGCGTCACGTCGTCGATGACGATCATCACGAACTGCCGGTCGCCGCGCCGGATCGGCAGCAGGCTCACGCGGAACATGCCCTGGCTGTGGCCGGTCTCCGACTCGCCTTCGCCCTCGATCTCGACGGTCTGGCGCCGCCGGACCTTGCCCGCGACCATGGGGGCGACGGCCTCGGGCAGGGCGGTGTAGGGCACGACCTGCTCCAGCGGCTTGCCCACCATCGCGTCACGCTGCCGCTGGCAGTAGAGCGCGGCGGTGTGGTTGGCGTAGGCGACGCGGCCGCGATCGTCCACCAGCAGCAGTCCGTGGGGCACGGCGTCGCAGCCGGCGGTCAGCTCGCCGCCGGCCGAGGCGGCGCCGTGGCGGTCGCGGGCACGCTCCAGCGACGCCTGGCGCCTCAATTCGGCGTGCTGCTGGAGCAGGTTGTTCCAGGCGGCGGCCTCGTCGCCGAGCTCCTCGGACACGGCCAGGGCGGCCTCGACGTCCTCGCCGCGCTCCAGCGCCAGCAGCGCCTCACGCACCACGCCGATGGCCCGCAGGCGGCTGCGCAGGCGGCGGTAGACCAGCAGCAGTGCCAGCAGTGAGCCGACGCCCACGGCGCCGACGCCGGCCTGGGTTTCCCAGAGGTAGACGCCCTCGGGCGTCAGCTCGGCCATCACCTCCAGGCGCGCGCCGCCGCGGCCGGGCACGGCCAGGGGGGTAGGTGATCACGAGCGTGCCGTTGGACACGCCGATGACCGGCTCGGCGTCCGGGTCGGGGCGGGGCCAGCGGCGCTCCGCCGCGTCATGGACGGTGATGCGGTCGGCCTCGGCATCGGCGAGCACGCCGAGCTCGGGCACGACGATGCGACAGCGCGTCAGCTCGTGCCGCCGGGCCATCTCCATCATGAGCCCACGCAGCGGCGTGACGCTTTCGCCAGCCAGCAGATGCTCGGCCGTGGGGGCCAGCAGCTCGGCGACGGCCTCGATGCGCTGCTGCCGGGCCTGCTCCATCGCCAACCGCTGCGTCTGGAGGATCCAGTACCCCGTGCCCACCAGGCCGGCGAGCAGGATGCCGGCCAGGGCGATGCCGACCGAGCCGATCAGCGCCTCGCCGCGCATCAGCAGCAGGCGGGACAGCGCCGAGCGGCCGCGACGGGCCTCCGGCGCGGCGGCGGGGCCGGGGGCGTGGGCGAGCTCGTCGTTCACAGGGCCTCCTGATTCGTGCCGGGTGGCAGTCACCTTCGCCCTATCGACCCGCCCACCGTCGGGCTTGGGATCATTGCACGATCCGGGCGGCCTCGGCGATCGCGCCAGGATGCATCGGCGGCGCAATCGTCACAAAGCGAACAGCCGGGTCCGAGAAGCGGATCAAGCGCCTGCGGGATCAATTTCTCAGAACGTGTGTGAGAAGGGTGCCACGCAGCATCCCGGCAGGGTGCTGGGTACTTCGACCATCCAGGGTTCTTCGCACACAGCAGCCTTCGGCATGGTGCGTGGCACCCCGAAAAGACTTCTCACACACACGTTCTCCGGGCCCACATCAGCCGACCGGGGCCTTGCACATCTGGAGGATGTGGTTCGTGATGGCGCGGTGCAGGCGATGGGTGACGGGGCCGGGTTGGCCGTCGCCGATCGGCTGGCCGTCGACGTGTGTGACGGCGGTGACGTTGGTCGTGGTGCTGCAGATGAACGCTTCCTCGGCGGTGCGCAGCTCGTCGAGGGTGACCGCCTGCTCATGGACGCCGATTCCCTCGGCGCGGGCCAGGTCGATGAGCACGCCGCGCGTGATGCCGGGGAGGATGCGGCCGTCGGCCGGGTGGGTGTAGAGCTCACCGCGACGGACGACGAAGGCGTTGGAGGCGGAGGCCTCGGTGACCAGCCCGTTGTCGTGCATGAGCGCGTCGTTGGCGCCGGCGGCGATGGCGGCGTCGCGGGCCAGCGCGTTGGGCAGCAGCATCAGCGACTTGATCCAGCACTGCCTCCAGCGCAGGTCCTCGGCCAGGACGACGCGGGCGGTGCGCACCGGGCCGTCGGGGTTCAGCGCCTGCTGGGCCTTGGGCGACTTGTAGGCCATGACCAGGACGGTGGGGCGCGTCTGGGCGGGCAGGCGATGGTCGCGCCGCGCCGGGCCGCGCGTCACCTGCCAGTAGACCGAGGCCGACGCGACGCCAAGCTCGGCCACGAGCTGATCGCTGACGCGCGGCAGCTCGGCGACGTGAGGCGGCTCGGCGAGGCGGATGCCGGCGAGGCTGCGGCGCAGCCGGGCCAGGTGCTCGTCCATCGCGAACGCCTGGCCGAAGAAGTAGTGCGTGACCTCGTAGACGCCGTCGGCGAAGAGCGTGCCGCGGTCCTCGACGCTGAGCGTGGCGGCGTCGGGGTCGTGGAATTGGCCGTTGATGTAGACGCGGGAGTCGGGCATGGCGGGTCGAGTATAGTCGGGGATCAGCGGTGCCACGGCTTGTCCGCGAAGCGGCAAGCCGCCAGAGACACCGAATGTCGTGAGCTTACTCGTCGCGGTGCTGATGTAGGGTGGGTAGAGCGAAGCGAAACCCACCGGCGTTGTCGTCGACCCATGGTACTCATGGTGGGTTTCGCTTCGCTCTACCCACCCTACAACGCCAGGAGGCGTGCCCCCGCGGCGGGGCGGGTGACGAACAGGCTGGGCTCCAGGCCCGTCGCCGATTCGTAGCGCTGGTGCAGGTCGGCGGCGACGCGGTCGGCGGCGTCGGTGCGCACGAGCGTGATCGTGCAGCCGCCAAAGCCTCCGCCGGTCATGCGCGCCCCGAGCACGTCGCCGGCGTCCGCGTGCTCGCGCGCCAGCTCCACCAGCAGATCCAGCTCGCGGCAGGAGACCTCGTAGTCGTCACGCAGCGACGCGTGGCTGGCGAACATCAGCTCCCCCAGATGAGCCCAGTCCCGCCGCGTCATCGCCTCGACGGCCTCGAGCGTGCGGCGGTTTTCGCTGATCACGTGCCGGGCCCGGCGATAGGGAAGCTGATCCTCGTCGACGAACGCGTCCTGCAACTGCAGCATCGTCGCGTCGCGCAGGGCGTCGACGCCCAGGGCCTGCGCGGCCGTCTCGCACTCGGCGCGGCGGCGGGCGTACTCGCCGTCGGCGAGCTGGTGCTCGACGTTGGTGTTGGCCACCAGCACGGCAAGGGCCGGGTCGTCCAGCGGCACGGGGCGATGCTCGTGGCTGCGGCAGTCGATGAGCAGGGCGTGGTCGGCCTGGGCGAAGATGGCGATGAACTGGTCCATGATGCCGGTGGGGGCGCCGGCGAACTCGTGCTCGCAGCGCTGGCAGAGCAGGGCCTTCTCGACGCCCTCGATCGCCTGGCCGGCCAGGGCCTCGTAGAGCGTGGCGGTGCTGACCTCGAGCGCGGCGGAGGAGGAGAGCCCGCCGCCGAAGGGCACGGTCGAGTCGATGAAGGCGTCGAAGCCGCGGCCCGGGTTGATGCCGAGCTTGAGGTACCCGGCGACGACGCCGCGGACGTAGTTGCTCCAGGCCGGCTCACCGGGGCCGAG
This sequence comes from Phycisphaeraceae bacterium, assembly GCA_007125385.1. GTDB lineage: Bacteria > Planctomycetota > Phycisphaerae > Phycisphaerales > Phycisphaeraceae > SKPT01. The sequence goes on from SLDI01000737.1 coordinate 15,695, forward strand.
GTTGGGGGCGAGGTCGAAGCGGGCTTCGCCGGCGACATTGCCCGAGCGCAGGCGGATGGTCGCGTCGTCGCGCGGGGCGGCGACGATGACGGTCTGGCGCTCGATGGCCATGGGCAGGACGAACCCGGCGTTGTAGTCGGTGTGCTCGCCGATGAGGTTGACGCGGCCGGGGGCGACGGCGGCGTGGCGCGGGCGACGGGCGTAGGCCTTCTCGAAGCGCGCCACGGCGCGGGCGGTCTGCTCGTCGATGCTCAGCGTCGGGGGCATGGGCGGGCCATGATATCGCGCGCGGCGTGTTATTGCTCCTTGAATGGTTGCATTAGGCTCCGTCCGAAAACCGCAGGAGTGGGGGTGCCACGGCTTGTCCCGAAGGACAAGCCGTGCATCGCCGGACCGCCGCACGGCTTGCCGCTTCACGGTCAAGCCGTGGCACCCTGAGTGCGTCCCATCCGGGTAAGGTCAACCATTCAATGGTCAATAGACCTTGGCCGGCTCATCGAGGGTCACCGTCTGGCCGCTGTTGGACGCGTCGAGGCCGGCCTGAAGGATCTGCTGGGCGATGAGGTTGTTCGCGACGTTGCACAGTGGGTGGGGCTCGCCGCCGCTTCGCAGGACGTGGAGGAAGTGGGCGCTGGCGCTGCTCATGTGCGCGGGCCGCGGCGGCACGTCGACGGCCTTGCCGTTGGGGTTGTCGTCGTTGGCGAGCGTCAGGGTCTGGCTGCCGGCGATGAGCGTGCCCTTGGTGCCGTAGAAGTAGGGCACGTAGGCGGTGAGCTTGTCGTGCTGCGACCAGGAGGCCTCCGCGATGGCGGTGGCGCTGGCGAAGCGCATGAGGATGACGGCGTTGTCGTCGACCTCGTGGTCCTTGACGAAGCGGTCCGCGAAGCCCGTGACCTGCCTGGGCCGGCCAAACATCGCCGCGGCGAGGACGCTGCCGTAGCAGCAGTAGTCCATGAGCGCCCCGGCCCCGTTGAGCTTCGCGTCGTAGAGCCAGCCCCAGAAGTACTCGGAGCAGCCCAGTTCCCTGGGCCCCTGGTGGGCGGCACGATACTTGACCTGGAAGACGTCGCCGATGGTGCCGTCGCCGGCGAGCGTCATCGCGTGCAGCAGCCCGGGCCACCAGGCGAAGGGCCAGCTCACCAGAAGCGGGACGCCGGCCTTCTCGGCAGCGGCGACGGCGTTGCGGGCGCCCTCGTAGTCCGCGGCGAGCGGCTTCTCGACCATCACCGCCAGCCCGCGCTCGGCCGCCTTGACGATCAGCTCGGCGCCGGTGCGGTTGTCGCTGGCGACGAAGACCGCGTCGAGCGATTCCTTCTCCAGCATCGCGTCGTAGCTGTTGTGCGTCGCGCAGCCGTGGGCCTGGGCGGCCTTGTCCAGCAGGGGCTGGTTGGGGTCGGCGACGGCGACGAGGCTGGCGTCGTCGAGCTCGGCCAGGTGCTTGAGCTCGCCCCAGACGTGGTCGTGGGTCAGGCCGAGGACGCCGATGCGAAGCGGGCTGGGCATGGTGAGGCTCCGAGGGAATGCGGCCACGAATGAACACGGATGAACGCAAATGAGAGGGTAGCGAGGATGGCCCGGTGGTGCACGCTGCGCGTATAAAGCCGGCACCGGTGGTGCCGGGGCAGCGGCGAGGGGTCGACGGAGTGTCGAGGGCACGCTTCGTCGCGTTGGCGCAGGACCGGTCGGCGTTGCGTCACGCTGCCGCTCGCGTGGCTCGGCATGCAAGCGCGGTGTGCCGATGCCCCGGGACCACGGGTCCCGGCTTTATGGGCTGACGTAGTTGCCCTGCTCGTCGGTGAACTTGACCTTGACGCCCGCCAGGCCGAGCTGGTCGAGCAGGTCGTCGACGGCGCGGGCGTGGGCGGCCTGCTGCCCGGCGTCGAAGTCGACGTAGGCGATCCGTTCGCCGGCGTAGATGCGCACGCGCGACCAGCCGCGGGCGATGGCGTACGCGTTGGGGTCGGCCGTCAGGGCGTCGCGGTCGTCCTCGCCAAGCGCGGCCGGGTCGATCAGCTCGCGCATGATGTCCGCGTGCGAGACGCGCGGCGGGGTGGGCACGAACTCGCCCGCGGGGCTGATCCAGTAACCGATGCCACGCTCGATCATGAGCTGGTCCTTGCGCCGGCGGTGCGCGAGAAGGTAACGAGCGGCTTTGGTGGCGAGGCTGACCATGGCGGACTCCGTCTACGCCGCTTCGCCCTCGGGCAGTGGCTCAATCGCACTGACGTTGCGCAGGCCGATGATGGACGGCTCACGTGCCAGGCGCCCCTGACCGGCCGGAGGAAAGACGTAAAGGTGTCGAGGCGTGACCTGCACGAACTCCGGGTGGCGCACCTCGTAGCGATCGCCCGCATTGGTCACGATCATGAATGGCGAAAAGCGCCTCTCCGTCAGTTTGTCAAGAATAATCTTCTCGTTCATCACCCTTCCCTGCTGTGACAGTCGAACCGCATCCGGTAGCCCCAGGGCAATCGCTTCCAGTACGTCGCCTCCCAGGGTGAGATGATATCCCAGCGGGTCGTGCCGGGGATCAACTCGCCTTCGCTTTGGCATGACCGATCCACCTCCAGCCGGACCAGCTCCGCATCCTGGCCGATGAACTCGCCCGTGCTCGTTCGACCATCCTCACGGTCCGCGAAGGTGGTATCCACGAACGACAACCAGTCCCAGCCGGTGGCCTGTTCCCATGCCACTCCACCCACCGGCGTGAGCCCCAGGTGCCAGGCGGGGCGTTGGTCCCACGGCTCACGCAGGGCCCGCTGCACATCTGCCGGGGTCGGATCGTCAACGACCACGTCATCGTGCGTCACGTACACCAACCCCCTTGCCAGCAGTGTCAGCAGGTTCGCCTCCACCTCCTCCGCGCTCAAGCCATGTGCAGGTGCGTTGATCGCCTCGGCGAGGTTCTCATCCAGCAGCCAGCGCATCGGCATGCGGAGCAACGCCGTGCTGTTGAGGAACCACAACCCGGATTGCGAGAAATGATGTGGCTGCGCCATGTCGATCAGCCGTCAACGGGTACGGCACCGGTGCTCGGGATTATTTCAACCCATACTCCTTGAGCTTGCGATACAGCGTGCGCTCGCCGATGCCCAGCATCTTCGCCGCCTGCTCGCGGTTGCCGTGGTTGATGCGCAGCGCGTTGCGGATCGCCTGCTTCTCGATCTGGTCCAGGCTCAGCCCCGCCCCCGCCACGCCCCCCCCCACGCCGCCGGCCAGCGGTGCGCCGTCGTTGCCCGGCCCCGCCTCGCCCGGCTGGCGGATCTCCGCCGGCAGGTGCCGCGGCTCGATGCGCTCGTCCTCCGCAATGACCACCATGTTCTGCACCACGTTCATCAGCTCGCGCACGTTGCCCGGCCAGGGGTACTCCATCAGCGCCATCTGCACGTCCTCGGCCACCTCGATGCTCTCGCGATTCATCTGGCGGGCGTACTGCTGCACGTAATGATCCACCAGCAGCGGAATGTCCTCGCGCCGCTCACGCAGCGCAGGCAGGTGCAGCTCCGCCCCCTTGATGCGAAAGTAAAGGTCCTCGCGGAACTCGCCCTTTTTCACCAGCTCGCCCAGGTCATGGTTGGTCGCCGAGATGAGCCGCACGTCCACGTGGCGCGTCTCGTTGGCGCCCAGGCGCACGACCTCGCCCGATTCGAGCACGCGCAGGAGCTTGGCCTGCATGTTCAGCGGCATGTCGCCGACCTCGTCGAGAAAGAGCGTGCCCTTGTGAGCGTACTCGAAGCGGCCCTCGCGGTCCTTTTCAGCCCCGGTGAACGCGCCGCGCACGTGGCCGAACAGCTCATCCTCGAGGATCGACTCGCTGAGCCCGGCGCAGTTCAGCGGGACGAAGCGCTTGGCCTTGCGGTCGGAGTTGTTGTGGATCGCCTGGGCGATCAGCTCCTTGCCCGTGCCCGACTCGCCTGTGATGAGCACGGGGATGTGGCTGGGGGCGATCTGGCGCAGGCGGGCGATGAGGCTGCGCATCGGCTGGCTGTTGCCGATGATCCCCTCGAAGCCGTACTGCTCGTCGAGCCGCTGGCGCAGCTCGGTGTTCTGCGAGCGCAGGCCCACGGCCTGGATGGCGTGATCGCACAGCGTGCGGAAGACGTCCAGGTCGATGGGCTTCTCGATGAAGTCGTAGGCCCCGCCCTTGATCGCCGCCTTGGCGGTGGGCACGTCGCCGTGAGCGGTGACGAGGATCGTCTCGGCCATCGGCTGCGTCCGGCGGGCGGTGGCGAGCACCTCCAGGCCGTCGCGCTCGCCTTCCATGACCAGGTCGGTGACGACGAGGTCGAACTGGCCATGGTTCAGCTCGTCGCGGGCGGCTTCAAGATCGTGGACGATGGTGCAGACGTGGCCCCGGCGGCGCAGGGCGTCGGCCATGACCTCGGCGTGGTCGGGCTCGTCGTCGACGACGAGGACCTGGGCGGTGAAGGTGTCGTGGGAAGCGGGCTGACTCATGGGTGGGGGTCGGGGATTGTCGATTGCGGGTTGTCGATTGCGGATTGCCGATTGTCGGGGTGTCAACGCCCGTCCTGAGCGAGTCCGCGAGCGAAGGTCGGGATTCGCCGGGGCGTACGTCGATCCCCAATCTTACCAAGCTCAAGCGGTATAATCGCCGCGATGAACGCCCCGCACACCTCCCGCGCCGTGACCCCGCCCGCGCCGCCTGCCCCGCCGCGGCTGCGCCTGGGCTGCGTGAGCTACCTCAACGCCCGGCCGCTGATCGACGGGCTGGGGGCGGGCGACGGGATCGAGCTGCGCGCCGACGTGCCGGCGCGGCTGCTGGCGGACCTGGAGGCGGGCCGCGTCGACGCGGCGCTGTGCCCGGTGATCGACTACCACCGCGCCGGTGTCGAGCTGGCGATCCTGCCGGCCGCCGGGGGCATCGGCAGCCGGGGCCGGACGCTGACGGTGCGGCTGTTCAGCCGGGTGGAGGTGGCGGAGCTGACGCGGGTGCACGTGGACGTGGAGAGCCACACGTCGGTGGCGCTGCTGGCGGTGTTGTTTCGCCAGCGGCTGGGGCGGGAGGTGGAGCTGGTGGAGCTGACGCCCGAGCGCGAGCCCGAGGCCGAGGCGATGCTGCTGATCGGCGACAAGGTGGTCACGGACGCGCCGCCGGAGGCCGACTACCCGCACCAGCTCGACCTGGGCCAGGCCTGGCACGAGCTGACGGGCCTGCCGTTCGTGTTCGCGGTGTGGATGGCGCGCGTCGACGCCCCGGGCGCGGGCGTGGCGGGGCTGGCGGCGCGGCTGGCGGCCCGGCGGCGGGCCAACGCCCACCGGATC